>NZ_CAJHBH010000035.1:0-29814 GCF_904846585.1 Psychrobacter sp. H7-1 | reverse complement strand
GGCAGCTTTAGCATCGATGAAAACGGTGAGTGGACTTATAACCTAGATAATACCAATGCCGCGGTGCAGGCATTGCCTGCTGGTGCGACATTAAGCGAGAGCTTTACTGTTGAATCTATCGATGGCAGTGCAAGCAGCACGGTGACCATCACCATTACCGGTACCAATGATGTCCCTCAAATAACTGGTGATCTTAATTCGACGGTTGTAGAAAACTATTCAACTGTCTTAACCACTGCTGATTTAATGGCATCTGATCCTGATAGTACTGACAATGCTTCCAATTTAACTTTTGAGGTCAGTAATTTAACAAATGGTACTGTACAGGTGAATGGCAATAATACGTCCACCTTTACTCAGCAACAATTAGAGAATGGCTTAGTTACTTTTGCCCATGATGGCACTAATGTTACAGGGGCTAATAATACTGCTGGGTTTAACGTGCGAGTAGTGGATGACGAAGGATTAGGTAGCAATACCGTCCCCTTTACATTACAAGTCACACCATTGGCAGAAATTACTAACATTGCTATTACGGATGATTTTAATGCGCGTCAAGACGTAACGCCCAATACCAGTACTAATATTGCTGGTGTAGAAAGTACGCGTTATGGTAGTACCTACCGCTATTCTGGCCTCGTATCAGATGAAAACAGTAGTACTACAGATAGCTTACAAGGACTGTCTAATGATACGACGCCTACTATTACAGTTAGTCTAGACAATCCTTTAGTTAGTGGTAGACAGACCTTAGTTATCACTCGTCAAGAGTTTGATATTGATGGAAACGCAATAGGTGGGCCTGTAGAAGTCAGTAGCACTTCTACGTTATCTGGTACGCAGAATAGCTATACATTTACTGATACCTTACCAGAAAATAGTCAAGCTACAGGTGATTTAGATACAGTCTATGAATATACGGCCATTATTCACAATACGCCCATAGGTAGAACGGTAGCAACTCCGCCCAGTAGTTTAGCTACTGATATGTTATTGGATTCTACAGCGCTTACTCCAATTGTTTCTGGCTTTACTATAAACACTAATGCTAATACGGCAACCTTTACTGGCATAGATACTGAAGAAGGGATTATATTTGTAGATAGCAATCAAAATGGAATCTTAGATAATGGTGAAGTTTCTGCTAGAGTTGGCGCGAATGGAGACTGGACGCTACCCTTTAGTGGTCAGGGCAATACATTTGCCCAGGACTTCGATAATTATTCGACTGGTAATACACCTTCTAATACGCCATTTGATACGTTTACGCCTTTAGGTTTTGTCGATAAAGCCGGTAATGTGAATCGCAATGCCATTGAGTTCTATCATTTTGACCAAAATGACGGCACAGTTTTAGTCAATGCTGATTTATATCCCGAAGATCGTCCGCTTACTGCTACTGGTAGTCTGATAGACGGAAGTGGGGATCTAGATGGTGATGGGACACAAAACTATGAAATTAGGTTTGATAAAAATAATGCTGCTCAAATAATATATGTTGAGGGCGACATATCTACTTATGATACAACGGCAAAAAACCGTTTTAACTTTGCTACAGGGGGAGGGGACGATACTTTACGTGTTGGTGGTAATCAAACGACGAATACAGGAGTCTATATGGGGGCAGGAAATGACAGTTATTCCATAAATAGGCTTGTTGGTTCGGGAAGTAATCGTGGTGTTACTGTTGACATGGGAGATGGCGATAACCGTATATTTATTAAAGGACAGGCACAAAATGATGCGGTTGACCTTAGTATCATTAGAGCCTTAGGTGGTGATGATATTTTGGATGTAACAGGAGGCGGTATCAGGCGGTCAGATATAAATTTAGGGGATGGAGACAATCAAATTATTGCTTATAGATTGGGTCAAAGAGGCCTTACTACTGGTACTCCACGTAATGTTATTACAACTGGTAATGGTAATGACACGGTGACAATCAATAATGATATTGATATAACGGATATCAGGTTAGGGGCTGGTAATGATAGTCTTACAGTTACTAATGGTATTCAAAATGACTCTAGCATTGATTTCGGAGCAGGTAATGACATCTTCCGTGCAGGAGGTTTACAAGATAGTGTCTCAATTGCTTTAGGCGCAGGTAATGATACTGCCACTGTAACGGGCACAATATCGGGTGGTACTTTATATACGGGTAGCGCTACCACCAATGAAGACAATAATATAGATAACGTTACCATTAATAATATAAGTGGTGGAACTATTCAACTAGGTATTAATGACTTACTGACAGTCAATGGTACTGTCTCTGGTGGTACTATTAATTTTGCCAGTTCTAATGACACGGTTAGCGTATCGAATATGACTGGCGGTCTCATTAGATTAGCTGAAGGCGACGATACCTTTAACTATTCGGGTGGGGATATTAGTGGTGTAGTAAGAGGCGGTACAGGAACGGATACCTTTAATTTCACAGCGACCAACCAAGACTTATATGTCAGCGACACTGTAGGTTTCGAAAGATTTAACATTAATAACTCTGGTGGAGAATTGAATTTATCTTATAGTGATGTGGTAAACGCTAGTACACGAGTTGTCATCATTGATGGCGGGGCGAATGATACGCTTGATTTGGGCGCTAACGGGATAATTGATGATAACACCGCTACGCGAATTGTAGATAATAATCGTACTATTGGTGCCAATGATACGTTTTGGGATCAACAAACCTCTGATCGAGCAGGCTACGATATGTATGTCTATACAGGTAGTGCAAATAGTCCCAACTCAGAAGGCTATACTGTTTATGTTGATACTGATATTACTGTTATCTAACTACATTTAATTAGGTTGAATAAACAAAACCGCCCTCATTATGAGGGCGGTTTTTTATGCTTATAACATGGCAGCAAGACGTGGTCGACCTATATATGACCTCTGCTGTCAAATCTGTGCAATTCAAACTTGGTAGTCTGACTTCCTCCATCTAAATGAACAATAAACCACAGGTTAGATCGCTTAACTTTAACTAATCTGAGTCATCACTATATTAATAGCCGCGCCACCTAAGATAAGCCAAATAAACATAACTGCCGCTAAGACTAAAGGCTTAATGCCCGCTTTTTTAATGGCGCTAAAATGAGTGGTCAGGCCCAGTGCAAACATAGCCATAGTGAGTAGCAGATTATCCAGATGTATCATAGCTTGAGTAGCGCTTTGTACCACAGGAGCAGCAGGGCCTGGTAATAAGCTGAGCAAAGAGTTGATGCCAACCATGGCCAAAAATACAAAGGCAAACCAAGGCACCTGAATACTTTTGAAACGCTGTAATATAAGCTGTATCTTGCTGGGCTGATGTGTAGAAGATATTGCTGTGCTTTGAGCTGCCGTATCTACTGAGGTGACAAATACAGATAGCAGCAGTAAAAACGGGGCCAGCATCATTACCCGAATCATTTTAGTAACCACTGCTGTATTGCCGACTTCAGGGCTGATGGCATTACCGGCAACCACCACCTGCGCCACTTCGTGAATGGTGGAGCCGATATAGACGCCATAGTGCTGAGGATCAATAATACCTGCAAGCCAACCCATCTGGTACAGCAGTGGATACAGCAGCATAGATAAAGTGCCAAACACCACTACAGTAGCCACAGCGATGGTCACTTTATGCGACTCTGCTTTGAGTACCGGTTCTGCTGCAATGACTGCTGCTGCCCCGCAAATACTCGCGCCTGAACCAATCAGCATGGTGGTGGTTCGATCCATTTTTAAGACTTTGGTACCCAGTAAGTAGGTCATCATAAAGGTAGAGCTTAATACCAAAGCATCAGTGGCGATGGCGCCGCCGCCGACACTCACCACTTGCGCCAGGGTAATCTTAAAGCCGTATAGCACAATGGCCAAGCGCAGTATTTGAGCTTTACAGAAAGTGACGCCTTCTGTCAAAGAGTTGGCAAATCTTGGATAGAGGGTATTGCCCAGAACCATACCTATCAAAATGGCTAAGGTTAATGCCGATAAGCCCAGCACGCTATGCTCAGTCCAATCTTGAATGCGCTCATTTAGCCAAATACTGATTAAGCTGCCAGATAACACCATCAGCAGCCCCAATATGTTTTTTCTATTTGGCAGATAACCGCCTAGCATCTGATTCAATTTATTCAATAAAGCAGACACAGACAGTCGATATAAGCCTTTATTGTCTCGACTGTGCTGAGTGGGATGGATTTTAATTGGGGTAGTAGGATGGGCTCTCATAAGATGGCTCGCTTAGTTTTAAAAAGACGCACTGAAGCTTATGGCTATGAAAGATAAGCTATTTAAGAATTACTATATTCCTTTTTTGTATATTAATAAAACAGATTGATTAGATAGTTTTTATCGATAAAATAGGTTAGCGTATACAGATGCCGTATTTTTAGTCTATAAACCTTGTAAGGTGTTAAACATGCCCACCTCAACGTCTAATGCGTCGACAACTGCCATTTCATTAACAGTTGGCCACGCTTTATTGCCCAAAATCACTTTAAAACAGCTGTCGGTCTTTATCAGTATTTACCAGACAGGCAGTACCAGTGCGGCCAGTGAGCAGCTACATTTGTCACAGTCAGCAGTGAGTAGTGCGCTCATGGAACTTGAGGATCGGCTGAAAATGCCATTGTTTGAGCGCATAGGGCGGCGTTTGCATCGCAGTGACAATGCCGAGGCCATATACATTCAGGCTCAAGCCATAATGAGCCAATGCTTAACGTTAGAGCAGTATCATCAATATCAAGCGGGGCGTATTCATATCGGTGCCAGTACGACGATAGGCAACTATGTGCTGCCCGCTTTAATCCAGCAAATTTATGGGAACAGCCCTGAGGCCAAGGTAGAGTTTTTTATTGGTAATACGCGAGATGTGGTGGCCGAGGTTGAACAATTAAAAGTGGACATTGCATTGGTAGAGGGTAGGCCAAGACCCACTGACAGCAAGCTGATTGAACAACAAGCCTGGCGCCATGATAAGTTAATGGTGTTTGCTAAAAAGGACAGTCAGTGGTTGGCAAGCCGTGAAGATAAGCGAGAAAATAATAGCAGTGATAACAAAGTGGCCAGTTATCAGCTTACTACCCAACAATTGGCCAAAATTCCATTATTGGTACGTGAGTCGGGGTCAGGGACAAGGCAGGTTATTGATGAGCAGTTGCTGCAATATATGCCGCAAACGGAGCGGGTATTGGCCATTCAGCAGTCAGAAGCCATCAAGAATATGGTCAAAGCCGATATAGGCTTTGGCTGTCTATCACAGCACGTGATTGAGGCGGACTTGGCACAGGGCAATCTGATTGAGATTGAGATTAAAGATATTGATTTGCAACGAGTATGGTGGATGATTTGGCACAAGCAACGCCATAAAAGTGAGATATGGCAGCAGTTTGTGTCAAGCTTGGTGCAGGATAAAGACTGTGCTCAATTACATGGAATTGATTAAAGACTCAATGGCTTAGGTATTTAAATAAACAGGGGCCACCTACCAAAAGTAGATGACCCCGGTTGCTTTATTTGATTCATGTAACGGCTAAATCAAAGCTAGCTGTTAGCGGCAGACTGTTTTAACGCATCAAAGTGAATAACACTGCGAATACTTTTACCCTCATGCATTAAGTCGAATGCTTCATTGATGTCCTCTAAGGGCATGGTGTGCGTAATGAAGTCTTGTAATGGAATTTCACCTGCCAGGTAACGTTCAACATAGCCGGGTAATTCAGTACGGCCTTTGACGCCGCCAAAGGCAGAGCCTTTCCATACACGACCGGTGACTAACTGGAACGGACGGGTAGAGATCTCTTGACCTGCACCGGCCACACCGATAATGACCGACTCGCCCCAGCCTTTATGACAGCACTCAAGTGCTGAGCGCATCACATCAACGTTACCAATACATTCAAATGAATAATCTACGCCGCCATCGGTTAATTCGATGATGATGTCTTGAATAGGGTGGTCGTAGTCTTTTGGATTGATTAAATCGGTAGCACCTAGTTTTTTGGCCAATTCAAACTTGCTTTCATTGACATCGATACCAATGATGCGGCTAGCGCCTGCCATCACCGCGCCAATCACTGCAGCCAAGCCAATACCGCCCAGACCAAAAATCGCCACAGTTGAGCCTTTCTCAACTTTTGCAGTATTCATCACAGCGCCCATACCAGTGGTCACACCGCAGCCAAGTAAGCACACTTCTTCAAGCGGCGCATCTTTATTGACCTTGGCCAGTGAAATCTCAGGCAATACCGTGTATTCAGAGAAAGTAGAGCAGCCCATATAATGATAAATGGGCTCACCATCTTTATAAAAGCGGGTGGTACCATCGGGCATTAAGCCTTTACCTTGAGTCTCACGTACGGCTGAGCAAAGGTTGGTTTTGCCAGAAGTACACATTTTACACACGCCACACTCTGCGGTGTATAAAGGAATCACATGGTCACCCACTTGAACGCTGGTCACCCCTTCGCCGACTTGCTCAACGATACCGCCACCTTCATGGCCCAAAATGGCGGGAAAAACGCCTTCAGGATCGGCACCTGATAGGGTATAAGCATCGGTATGACACACGCCGCTGGCAAGTACTTTAATCAACACTTCACCTTTGCGAGGCAGCATAACATCCACTTCTTCAATTTTTAAAGGCTCATTTGGGCCCCAAGCGACGGCTGCTTTTGATTTAATAAATTTATCAGACATAGTTGTGCTCTCTTTATTATTCGTTGTAAAAAAACGGGGTTGGAATAATGATGTGAATCATTATAGATTATCTCATATTAGATGATAATATGATGGTTTGACAAATATCTTTTACATAATGGTAATAATGATGAAGTGGGAAGGTATTAGCGAGTTTGTGTACGTAGCAGAGTATGAGAGCTTTACCCGAGCGGCCAAAGAGCTGGGTATTTCTATCGCTCAGGTCAGTCGGCAGGTAAGTGCCTTAGAAAAACGGCTAAACATTAAGCTGTTGTATCGCACCACCCGCAAGATCTCATTGACCGAAGAGGGGCAGGTGTTTTATAAGCACTGCCGAGGGGTACTTGATGGGCTTGATGCCGCCGAGCAAGCAATTAGTAGCTTGCAGTCAAAGCCGCAAGGTAAGATTAAATTGACCGCACCGGTGACTTATGGTGAGCAGCAATTGTTGCCTTTGATTAATGATTTTATCGTACAGTATCCGGATATTAAGGTCACGGCCTTTTTAAGCAATCAAAAGCTAGATTTGGTCGAGGGCGGCTATGATCTGGCGGTGCGTATTGGCAAACTAAGCGACTCGACGTTAATGGCAAAAAAGCTCGGTCACCGTACCAATTTTGTGTGCGCCGCGCCGGATTATTTAGACCGCTATGGTACGCCGCAAACTTTAGCTGAGCTGGCTAGTCACAACTGTTTGCTAGGCAGTTTGGATTATTGGCACTTTAAGCAAGCGCAGAGTGAGCGCAACATCCGAGTCAGTGGCAGCGTCCGATATAACAGTGGTTATAGTTTGGTTGATGCTGCCTTAAAGGGTATTGGTATGGTTCAGTTGCCAGATTATTATGTCCAAAAATATCTTGATTCAGGGAAACTTATCAGTGTACTCGATGACTTTCGGGAGCCTGAGGAGGGAATATGGGCGGTGTATCCACAAAACCGGCACCTATCTACCAAGATGCAATTGCTGCTACAGTATTTGCAGCAGCATTTAAATGTACAATCTGGAGGCAAATAAGCGGGTTAGTTGGGCTTGCTATTGGCCGCTGACGCTTTGTTAACCAGGCTGTCTAAGCCGCTCACATGAATTTTACGCTGCGGGAAGGGGATGTCAATTTGATTGGCATCGAGCGCTTCTTTGAATTCTTCTAACAGCTGGCACTGCATGGCCCACCAGTTTTCATTTGAGGTCCACACGTTTAAGGTCAAGTCCACTGAGTTATCGCCCAAATTGGTCACCCGTACCACAGGCTCAGGGTCTTGAAAGGCTAGGGGGTTGGCTTTGGCTGTGGTTAACAAAATATCTTTGGCAACCTTGATATTGGCCTCATAGCCGATGCCTACGGTGATATCGACCCGGCGGTTTGGTAGTGACGTATAATTAATAATCGCTGATGTACTGATGTCATTGTTTGGAATCACCACGTCATGATTGTTGGTGGTTGTAATATGAGTATTAATCAACGTAATGTCGGTGACTGTGCCGGTATAGCTGCTAATTTGGACATAATCTCCGCGCACAAAGGGGCGAAAAATCACAATTAAAATGCCCGCGGCAAAATTAGATAATTGATCTTTTAAAGCCAGACCCACAGCCAGTGCAGCGCCGCCTAATATAGCCACAACAGAAGTGGTCTGTACCCCAACCTTACTTAAGGCGGCTAACACCACCACCACCAGTAACAAACCGTGTAATAAACGGCTTAAAAAGCTTGAGACGGTATCATCTAGGTGGCTGCGGGTCATAATCCCATGCGCCACCCTAACAATCTTACTTGCCAGCCAACGACCAATAACTAAAATAATAATGGCAAGCGCAACCTGAGTCAGTAAGTGCACAGTACTGCTGGTCAAGGTGGCAATATCAAGTGTAAATCCTAAAAACTGCATGTGGGGTCTCTCTATAGCGAAGTTGGCTTTAAAAAGTCAGGTTAAACAAAAAAGGGGCACAGTCTTAGGCCCCTTTTTTTTGGATAAGTTATCATAACATGCTAGGCGCACCAGCCAAAATTTAGGCCAGTTTTCGTCCACCTGGTCGCATTTTTTCTGATTTTATGTTATCTGGGTGGTTATGATTGGGGCTATTTTAAAGCCGATAGTACCAATACCAACCAGTCCCAGAATGTAGCCACACTGGCAATGTTAACCCGCTCATCGGGTGAGTGCGGCATTTCAATGGTAGGGCCAAACGATACCATTTGCCACTGTGGGTAGTTTTGACCGAGTAAACCGCACTCTAAGCCGGCATGAATGACTGTCACATTCGGCTCTTGACCCAATAACTTGCGGCCTTGCTCAATGACGGTATCAATCACGGCTGCGCCAGGCTCAGGTTTCCAGCCTGGGTATTCACCGGCCAATTGTACCTTGGCGCCGAAGCTTTCAAACAAGCGCTTCATTCTATCAGCTAAATCATCACGCGCCGCATCATCTAGCGAACGCAGCAAGCTTTGTAGCTCTAACTGATTGTCTTGGGTGTGAATTTTGGCCAAGTTGACCGAAGTTTCTACCACGCCGGGGGTATCCATGCTCATTCTATCTACACCGTTAGGGCATAAGCGAATGGCGGTAAGTAAGGTGTGCTGTGAGTCACTGTGCCAAGTCTGCTTAGGCATATCGGTACGCTCAAGAGACACACTCATATTGCGATCTTCTAGCGGCAGACCCCGACGAATAATGTCAACTTCAGTGGTTAAAAGCGGATTTAATTCAGACTCATCAAGGTCACTGACAAATACGGCGTCAGCTTCACGAGGAATGGCATTGCGTAAATTGCCGGCGTTAATCGCCGCCACTTCGATGTGTTCGCTTACGCTGTCTAATAAGCGCGAGATAATCAAGGCAGCATTACCCCGCTGTTTATGAATGTCCACCCCTGAATGCCCGCCTTTTAAGCCTTTCACGGATAAGCGATACGCTTGAGCGGCTTTTGGGGTTTGCCAAGTAATCGGCAGGGTAAAAGTGGCATCAACGCCGCCTGCACAGCCAATACAGATGTCGCCCAGCTCTTCAGTATCAAGATTCAGCAGTAAGCTGCCTTGTAGCCAGCCGCCTTGCAAGCCTTTGGCCCCGTCCATGCCGGTTTCTTCGGTTGCGGTAAATAAAGCTTCTAACGGACCATGCTCAATATCCTTGGAGGCCAGTACCGCAAGCGCTGAGGCCGCCCCAATACCATTGTCAGCGCCTAACGTCGTGCCCTTGGCGGTGACCCATTCATTATTAAGCGCTGGATCGATATAAGCGTCAATAGGATCGGTGCTAAAGTTGTGGCTGCTGTCGGCATTTTTTTGGGCGACCATGTCCAGATGGTTTTGCAAAATGACCCCAGGCGCATTCTCCATACCGGCTGTGGCAGGCTTACGCACCAGCACGTTACCGGCTGCGTCACGCTCAGCCCACAACCCCAGTTTGGCCGCTTCATCGAGTACAAACTGCTGCACGGCCTCTTCTTCATAAGAGGGACGCGGAATTTGGGTTAAGGCATAAAAGTAGTGCCACACTAAGGCGGGGGTAAGGCTTGAGAAGGGATTATTTGACATCGTAGAGATCCTAAATCAGGCCGGCAGATCTGGCTGGCCGGCATAGGTAAAAAATAAATATTTAAAAACCCAGTATTGTAAGACAGCATGACAGCGCTTGGCAATGTAAGATGATATGGGCGTTTTCTATGGCTCAATCGAAGGGCGTGCTAATGCGACGACTAGGCACGCCGGCCCGAGTGTGAGCATATTTGGGCGGCAGTGTCACTTTTGTTCACCACCTCAAAACAACAACAAAGACGCCGAAGCTCAAAACCAAAGCTCAAAACCAAAGCTCAAAACCAAAGCCTAAAAAAGCAGGCTAAGAATATATCCGCCTGCTTCATTTAAGCTATGCTTTATTGGCTGAGGTTAACACTCACTAGTGAAAGCTGAGCAGCATCTCAATATCACGCACACTGATGTTTCTAAATAAAGCTTGCTCATCAACTGGCATGCGATTGGTGTGTTCTTTTATTAAAGGGTATAGAGCATGGGCAATATCTGCTGTGGATGAATAATACAACGTGGGATCGGTTTTTATAAGTTTTTGCAGATACTGCTGTATTAGGCGTTGTTTTTTATGCTGATCGAGTTCTGGGGTAGGGGTGGTCATATCATGTTCCTGCTGCTAGGCAATTCTTCTTATGTGCAGAGTATGTACCAATCCTCGGTTTTATCAAGTTTTTATTGTAATCATTTTGGGCAGTAGTGCTGGCAAAACAAGCGGTCAAAAGACCGCTTGTTTTGACAGGCGTGGCTATTAGGTAGGGTAGATTAGCTAACTTACTAGCTAACTTATTCCCCAGCCGGAATGCTGTCTTTTACCGCCGCAAGCTCTTGTGCGTGTAAAAAATGGGTATGGCTCGGGGCACGTTTGGTACGCGTCCACTCCTCAAGCATGTCCTTTTTCATCTCCTCGGTAATCAAGGCTATTTTTTCAGGCGACGTCTCATCATCATAGGTCAGCTCAATACGATGACCATTGGGATCAAAGAAATAGATGGAGTGGAAGATGCCATGATTGGTGACCCCAAGCACATCAATACCATTATCCTCTAACTGCTGCTTGGCGGCCAATAAGGCAGCTCTGTCTTTTACCTTTAGCGCTAAATGCTGAACCCATAATGGGGTATTGGGATCAGCACCCATCTCAGGCTGGTTTGGCAGCTCAAAAAAGGCCAAAACATTGCCGTTACCTGCATCCAAGAAGATGTGCATATATGGGTCATAGGCCTTTGTGGAGGGCACATAATCCTCGGCAAAGGCCAGCACAAACTTCATATTTAGGTTTTTTTCATACCACTCAACGGTCTGTTTGGCATCCTTACAGCGATAAGCGACGTGGTGAATTTTTTCAATTTCAAAGCTCATATCAAAGTCCTTTTGATGGCATACCTCTTGGGTATTTAGTTCATAAATTTAAAATCTAAAGCAGGCAGTAATGTGCCGCGCACCTCGCCAAAACCGACTCGGATGCCGTCTTTTTCACTATAGCCTTTCATGATGACCGTATCACCATCTTCTATGAAGGTGCGGGTCTCGCCATTGCTTAAGGTAACCGGTTTGGTCGCATTCCATGCAATCTCAAGCATTGAGCCATATGAGTCTGGGGTAGGGCCTGAGATGGTTCCTGAGCCCATCAAATCGCCCACTTGTACTGAGCAGCCTGAAATGGTGTGATGGGTTAATTGCTGCGCCATCGACCAATACATATATTTGAAGTTGGTGTTACAGACCACAGTAGGCTCATCGGCTTTTTCTGCCAAAATTTCTACCGATAGATTGATATCATAGGTGGTGTCTGAATTATGCTCGCGTAAGTAAGCCAATGGTTTCGGTTCTTGCACGGGAAGGTCGGTCTTAAATGGTGCTAAGGCATCTAAAGTAACAATCCACGGTGAGATAGAAGAAGCAAAGGTCTTGGCATTAAATGGGCCTAAAGGCACGTATTCCCACTTCTGGATATCACGAGCTGACCAGTCGTTAAGCAGTACCATACCAAAGATATGCTCCCAAGCGTCATCGATAGAGATGGGCTGGCCGATATGATTGGGTTTGCCGACCACAAACGCAGTTTCAAGCTCAAAATCTAGACGACGACAAGCTGAGAAAATAGGACGTTCATCGGCATTAGGTTTGATCTGACCTGAGGGGCGTACCACGTCTTGACCACTGACGATGATAGTGCTGGCGCGGCCGTTATAGCCGACAGGCAGTTCAGTCCAGTTGGGCAGTAAGGCATTTTTTGGGTCACGGAACATGGTGCCGACATTGGTCGCATGCTCTTTTGAGGAATAAAAGTCGGTATATCCAGGCACATGAAGCGGCAAATGTAGGCAAACGCTGCTTTGGTCAAACAATACTTTAGCCTGTAGCTGCTCATCGTCTCGTAAAGTGGCAGTCTCGGCAGACAATAGGCTTTGAACTTGGCTACGCGCGGCGGTCCAATTGTCTCGGCCCGACTCAATAAAGTCGTTTAAAGTGGGTTTGTTAAAATAAGGACCACCGGTTAAGGTCAAAAGCTTGGCCTCTTCTAAGGCTGCCAGATCCAAAACCTTATCGCCTATGGCCACACCGGCGCGGCGTACATCGTCTTTGGTCTCACTAAAGATGCCGTAAGGCAGGTTGTGAATGGAGAAGTCGCTATCAGCGGCAATGGTCAAAAAAGAGCGAAGCTGAGTATCGATAAGAGACATAGAAAATCCTTTTTCTTATAAATTAATGGGCATGTAGATTAATAGGCATGAGGTGTAAAGATTACGCTATATATTATGATATAAGTAATCAGTTTCTAATAATGTAATTTATATTGATTAAGTTTGCAAGATGCTTCGTGCAATTTTTTTTATCAATGGCATCGAAGCTACACCCTCTATTGGCTGTCTTGAGTCGGTGTGTGGGATAAAAAACCTATGTTGGCAAGACTGGTGAAGTAATCCTCAAAGTAATGCTGTAAGAAGCATTTGAAGGTTTTGCTCGCTGGCGATAGCGCCCGTGATGAGCGCTGATAGATATAAAACTTGCGTAATTTAACCGGCTCAGCCAAGCACTTGAGCACTAGGTTGTTGGCACTTATCCAGTCGATGACCTCAGGCATATAAGGTAGGCATAGCGTAACGCCAAATCCTTGGCGGGTCATCTCAAGCGCAGTGGACATAAAGTTAACTTTGTAGGCAGCATTCTTGATTTGTAGCGCCATAGGCTCGCTGAGCTCTAAGGTGACATGATCTATAAACGGTCCGTTGAGCGTGATTAGGGGCAGACCCAATAAATCATCCCATTTCACCACAGGCTCACAGGCCAGCGGATGCGCTTGTGGCAACACAATACAAAACGGTAGCTCATATAGTAGATCAGCGCTCAGGTTTTCATCGTTTTGATCGGTGTTTAGCTCAACCCCCACACCCAAATCCACCTCGATGTTTTCAATATGTTGCAGCACATCCTCAGCTGAGCAGTCAAGCAGACTCACCTTAATCTCCGGATATAGCTTGGCAAATTGAGCAATGACCGCTGGCATCGATGAGGCGGCAAATTGTGAGACCGCCAGACGTACTGTACCCTGAGCCAAGCTGGTTAAGCTTGAGGCTTCATTTTCGAATAAGGTCAGCTCATTGAGTACCCGCCGAGCTTGCGGTAATAAATGGTGGCCAACCACAGAAAGCGACAGCTGGCGAGTAGTACGGTCAAACAGCACCACATTTAAGGTATTCTCCAGCTCTTTAATCAGCCCACTGACTGCAGATTGGGTGAGGTGCATTTTATCGCTGGCGCGCGTAAAACTGCCAGTTTCCGCCACATGGATAAATGCATTTAATTGACGCAAAGTTATATTCATAACAAATCCTGATAAATAAATCATAAAAAACGATTAGTCTTATAAATAAACCTATTCTAATATGATTACAGCGTCAATAACTTTTATTGATGAATTAAGTTTTGCCAGTAATGGCCAAAATAATATGAGTTTTCATGAATTAAGGATGATTTAGCATGGCAGATTTATTTGACAACCCTATGGGTCTTCGTGGTTTTGACTTCGTAGAGTTTGCCTCTCCTGAGCCTGCATTGGTGGCAGAGCTTTTTGAAAAATTAGGCTTTACCCATGTGGCCAACCACAGATCCAAAGACGTGGCCTTGTATCGTCAAGGCGATATCAACCTTATTTTAAACCGAGAGCCGAGAAGTCAAGCCAGCTACTTCGTTGAAGAGCATGGTCCAGGTGCTTGTAGCATGGGCTTTCGAGTGGCTGACTCTCGACAAGCTTATAAGCGTGCCATTGAGCAAGGTGCACAGCCTGTTGAGATACCTACTGGGGTTATGGAGCTTAAGTTGCCAGCCATCAAAGGCATTGGCGGCTCGCTTATCTATCTGATTGACCGCTTTGAGGAAGGTAGCTCTATTTATGATGTAGATTTTGAGTTTTTACCGGGTGTGGACAAGCATCCTAAAGGCTTTGGCTTTAAGGTTATCGACCATTTAACTCATAACGTCTATCGTGGTCGTATGGCGTATTGGGCCGACTTCTATGAGCGTATCTTTAATTTTCGTGAAATTCGCTACTTTGATATCAAAGGCGAATACACCGGCCTAACCAGCAAGGCCATGACGGCGCCTGATGGTAAAATCCGCATTCCGCTCAATGAAGAAGCACGTCAAGGTGGCGGCCAGATTGAAGAGTATCTCATGCAGTTTAATGGCGAGGGTATTCAGCACATTGCGCTACTAAGTGATGACTTATTGGCCAGTATCGATCAGCTAAAAGCGGCCGGCATTCCGTTAATGACAGCGCCCAATGATACCTATTACAAAATGCTTGATGAGCGTCTACCTGGGCATGGCGAGACAGTCTCAGAGCTACAGACCCGAGGCATCTTACTCGATGGCACCACAGAGGGCGGCACGCCAAGACTGCTGTTACAAATTTTCTCTGAGACCATTTTAGGCAGCCCGGTGTTCTTTGAGTTTATCCAGCGCAAAGGCGATTATGAAGAAGGCTTCGGCGAGGGTAACTTCAAGGCGTTGTTTGAGTCTATTGAGCGTGACCAGCTGCGCCGCGGTACCATTGATGCTGATGGGGCCTCAGACAAAGATACGGCCACTGCAGTTTAAGCGGTATATATACAGCAAGGATGCTACGACATAAATGTTGGCGGTTAAGAGTGATTTTAGCCGCCCTTTGATTAAGGATAACTGGCATGGAACGCACTGCGTTATCGACAAAACAGCCCTACGTCTCGCACACGCCAGATGAACAGGGCCACATTATTTATAGCGACTGTGAAAATCAAATGTGGCAGGCGCTGCTTGAGCGTCAGTTAACTCAGCTACCAGGGCGGGCTTGCCCTGAGTATTTACAAGGTCTGGATAAATTGGCCTTGCCGCACACTCACATTCCGCAGCTGCCGGATATTGATGCGGTACTGCTAGAGGCCACAGGGTGGCGCACCGCTATGGTACCAGCGCTAATAAGCTTTGGTAAGTTTTTTAAACTGCTTGCCAATAAGCAGTTTCCGGTAGCGACTTTTATTCGCCGTAAACAGGACATGGATTACATCCAAGAGCCGGATATTTTTCATGAAATTGTCGGCCATTGTCCTTTGTTAACTCACCCAGCCTTTGCCGCTTTTAATGAAACCTATGGCAAATTAGGCCTTGAAGCCACTGCTCAAGAGCGGGTGTTTTTGGCACGTATGTACTGGTTTACCATTGAGTTTGGCTTGGTGGGACATAACCCAGTAGATCGACGTATTTATGGCGGCGGGATCTTAAGCTCACCTTCTGAGACGCTATATGCGCTAAGCGGCGAGCCCGATTACCGTGAATTTAATCTCATTGATGTGCTGCGCACTCCCTATAGAATTGATCATATCCAGCCCATTTATTATGTGCTTGATGATTTAGAAACTTTATTTGAAATCGCGGATAGTGATGTGATGGGGGCGGTGCATCAGGCGCAGCAGTTGGGTTTGTTTGAGCCTTGCTATGCGCTTTAACGTCGCCGACCTATTTTTACTTAACATGTGTATATGAATCTGAATAAAACAAGGATGTAACCATGATCCAATTATCTCAAGCCAGCTGTGAAGTTTGCCGTATCGGCGCGCCCACAGTAACCGACCTCGAGGCCAAAGAGCTGTTAACTCAAGTCCCTGAGTGGTCAATAGTCGAAATTGAGGGCATCAAACAGCTACACCGAGTGTACAAATTTAAAAACTTTGTCAAAGCCATGGCGTTTGCCAATCAAGTGGCGGACATCAGTGAGGCAGAAGGTCATCACCCAGGGTTATTTGTCGAGTGGGGCAAGGTCACTGTGAGCTGGTGGTCACATAGTATCAAAGGTCTGCATCATAATGATTTTGTGATGGCTGCCAAAACCGATGTGCTGTATCAGCCTTAACTTGGTCGTCTTTTACTGAGTCAATTTAAAATCAACAATGAAATTTATCACCTTCATGGCAACATAAGGATATGTTAATGCCTCCACAAATACTTACTCAAATCTCCCCCAAACTTGCCTTCGTGCTCTCAACCATCATCATTGCCATCATGGGCGTGACCATGATTGGCTTTGGCTGGGTGCCACATTTATCTTTGATACTTGCCATCTGTGTGTTGTTGGCAATAGGCCTGATTAAAGGGCTGAGTTTTGATGAGATGCAGTCACAAATGGCGGTAGGCGTGCTGCGCGGTATTGGCGCTATTTATTTGTTTTTCTTTATTGGTCTGATGGTATCGGCTTTAATGATGTCAGGGGCGATACCTACCTTAATGTACTTTGGTTTTGAGCTGATTTCTCCGCAGTTTTATTATATTTCAGCCTTTGTGCTGACCTCCATTATTGGCGTGGCCTTGGGCAGTAGCTTAACCACAGTAGCCACGCTGGGGGTAGCGTTTATTGGTATGAGTCATGCCTTTGATGCGAACGTGGCAATCGCCGCTGGTGCTGTGGTATCAGGCGCGTTTTTTGGCGATAAAATGTCGCCCTTATCCGATACCTGTACTATTGCCTCATCCATTGTGGGCATAGATTTGTTTGAACATATTCGCAATATGACGTACACCACAGTGCCAGCTTGGATACTCACCTTTGGACTATTTTGGCTGTTATCAGGAGACACCACCACATCAGACTTAAGTCAGGTACGAGCGCTTCAAACACAGTTGGTAGACAGCGGCTTGGTCCATGGCTATTCGGTATTGCCCTTTGTGGTACTGGTGGTGATGGCGTTGTGCCGTATCAATGCCATTTATACCATTATCTGCACCATCGTTGTCGCACTAATCATAACCTATGTGCACAGCTCACCGAGCTTGGCAGATTTGGGAGGGTATTTCTTTAGTGGCTATCATCCAGCAGAATCTTTAGATCTTGGTGAAGTGGGCGGCATGTTATCGCGTGGCGGGGTAAACAGCATGTTCTTTACTCAGACTATTGTGATTTTAGCATTAAGCTTAGGGGGTTTATTAACTGCACTGGGTATCTTGCCTGCCTTATTAACGGGCATTAAAGACAGCTTGACCACCTCAGGCCGAGCCATTGCAGCAGCAGCGATGTCTGCCTTGAGTATCAACGTACTTATCGGTGAGCAGTATTTAAGCTTACTGTTGTCAGGCACAGCGTTTCGACCTGTGTTTGAAAGATTAAATTTACACCCAAAAAACCTATCACGTACCATTGAAGATGCCGGTACAGTGATTAATCCTTTGGTGCCTTGGAGTGTGTGCGGGGTGTTTATTAGCCAAGCATTAGGCGTCTCTGTCATTGAGTATTTGCCCTATGCCTTCTTCTGTTATTTGTCTTTTTTCTTGACCATCATCTTTGGCTTTAGCGGCATTACCATCACCAAAACCAATACAACTGCTCAGCCGGTGGTAACCCCAAGCTAAAGCTTAGCAAGGCGGCCTAAAAAAGGGCTTAGCGCTTAAGTTATTTAAGTGCTAAGCCCTTTTTGCTGTGCTTATAATGTGCTGTGTCTAAATGCAAGCTTTGGATGTTAAGGCTCTATATGACAGTTACCTAAATGAGCAGAGTTATGGGTAGCCGCAGGCGTCTTGAATTGAAACTGACGGCGCTGTGTATGAAAAAACAGCATGGCGATGCCATAACAAATCCCCCAAGATAGCCACATGGACACCAGAGTGTGGCTAAAGAAGTGATCGCCGATCATCATTTTATATAGCCCCATAATCCAGCCCAGCAAAGTCACCATGATTAACATCCTCATTTTTAAGCGATAATATCTTGGCAAATAAGCAAAAGCATACAGGGCAAATCCGGCGCTGGCATGAGCTGCAGGGAAGCATTTGGCTGGGGTTTTGGCCAGCATGTCCTGCCAAATGGTTAAATAAGGCAAGTCGCCATCAAAGAGCAGTAAGTGGCTTGGGCAGCTGACATGGGTGAGCGCTTTTAGGCTGCCGATAGTGGCCGGTACCATCAATACCGCTATTATTAGGTACCCAAGCTCATGTTTACTCAAGGGCAGCACCCAGCGGCCATAACGACTTGGTGCGGCTATAGCAGATTGACCAATGCCTAAAGACGGTTTTGTGACAGAGATTACCAGTAAATTGAGCACTAGGTACACAGCCATTAAGATAAGCACTGTCTTTGGAGCGTCATAAAAAATAAATCTAAAGGGCTGGGCATCTTTGGCAATAAGCCACTGGTTGTGGCCATAGAAAAGCTTGCTGATAGTGACATCAAGCCAGCTGTGTTCAAAGATTAAAGCAGAGGCGATGGCCGACCCCATTAATAGCAGCCAACGAGATAGGCTTTGGCGCTGAGGGGGATGAGTAATAAAGCTTGAGTTAATATGACTATGAGGGTGCACTTGCCACCTCCTTTAAGATAGAAGATCGTTAAAGCAGCGATAGGCTAGACAGTGCCATCATCCATAAGCAAAAAAGCAATAGCAGCACCAAAAATTGCGCCGCTGACCCCACATCCTTGGCAATCTTAGCCAGCGGGTGCTGAGCCGTAGAGGTGTGGTCAACACTGGCTTCAAGACCGGTATTAATCAGCTCAACGATAAGTGACACAAATGAGGCAAACACCAAAATCATCTTGATGGTCAACGCAAAGGGTAGGGCAATCACTGCCACAACCAATATCAGATTCAACCAAAACAGCTGACGAAATGCCGCCTCAGTACGATAGGCCGCCCTAAATCCGTCTAAAGAATAACCGCCGGCTTTCAGCACTCGGGACCATCCTTTTTTACCCTTTAATTGATATGCAAAACTTGGTGTTGTTAATAGAGGCGCCTGAGCATCATTGTCTAAGTTTGGCTTTATGTCTGCCCCCTTTGGCTTGGCCATGGGATATACAGACTTAGCAGGATGTGGGTAATCGGTCATAATAAAATCTTAGTGATAAATTAAAAAAATCGGCTAAACCTGGCAAAAAATAACCAAAGCGGCCATCTTTTATCATGACTACATTATAAGTAGGAGAGGGTTAAGAAAGCGTTAAGATAACCTCGAGCGTAAGCGGTTTTAAAATTACATCCTTATTTATATTAAAAATCAAAGGCTTAGCGTGCTTGGCTATAATGTATGGTAAAAGTACTACCGCCTGCCTTATTGCTACTATGTGTTAAGCGCCAACCTAGGTGACTCATGATACGCTGTACAATACTAAGTCCAAGACCTGAACCTTCAACTTTAAGTTCTTTGGGCTCAATTCGCTCGAAGCGCTTATATAACAGCGGCATCATATGATCCGGAATGCCCAGTCCGGTATCTGACACTGAGATGCTCTGCTCATCAATGACAATAACCACCTCGCCTGAGTCTGTGTATTGAAACGCATTTTTGATTAAGTTACCCAAAGCCATTTTAAGCAGCTCTGGCCGCACAAAGGTGTGGTAATCTTCAGCCGCTTCTATACGGCAAGTCACGCGCTTGTATTGAAGTAGATAACTTAAGCGTGTCACCTCACTTTGGGCAATGTGATTGATGCAGATCTTAGGTGCGTCAAGCTTCTCAGGGGCACGTGACAAAAGCAATAAAGCGCTGATTATCTCTGACGTCTCTTTGGCCGTAGTGTTAATACGCTGAGTGAATTCTAAGGCTTTAGGG
Organism: Psychrobacter sp. H7-1; assembly: GCF_904846585.1. Taxonomy (NCBI): domain Bacteria; kingdom Pseudomonadati; phylum Pseudomonadota; class Gammaproteobacteria; order Moraxellales; family Moraxellaceae; genus Psychrobacter; species Psychrobacter sp. H7-1. The sequence goes on along the minus strand of NZ_CAJHBH010000035.1, from coordinate 9,517 downwards.
TGATCTGATAACTGCGCCTGTAATACCTCTGATGCCCCCATAATAATGGTTAAGGGGGTTCTTAATTCGTGACTGACGTCGCCGGTAAATAGCTGCTCACGCTTGAGATACTGCTCAAGTTTGTTATTTTTGTCATCAATGGCACGTGCCAATACCCCAACCTCTGAAGGCAGGTCAGTGAGCTCATCAAAGTTATGCTGATCGGCTTCTACCGCATCTTTTAGGTCAAGAAGTGGTTTGATAATGGCTTTAGATGACAGATAAGAGAAGATAAAAGCCATCAGAATACTCAGTAAAATCACCCCAACCAAGGCTCGCAAAAATATGGCTTCTAGCTCTTCAAAAAGTGCCAGCACTGGATATTGATCACTATCACCGTAGCGGGCAGGTAACTGCTGAGGCGTAGCCCCTGTATCTAGGTAGCTTAAAAGATAATCATGTCCCTCATAATGATAGTTAAAAAAATACAAATCTGCTTCTTGCCCCTTTTTCGTGACCACACTTTTTTGTTGTATGTCGGAAGTAGCTTGAGCTTTAAGGGCTTGTGGTGCTGAGCTTAACGGATAGATACTTACCCCAAGACCTGGAGTGACTGGGGTAGATTGTAAGCTGGCTTCAGCCACCTCGGTGGTCAATTGTAGCTGCTGTAACAGATAGCTTTGTACCAACAGCGCTTCAATCTTATCTTCTGCAACCTCAAATATGGCAATAAAAGTGGCACACAGCAAGATGGTGAAGAGTAGGTAGGATAAGCGAAACTTATTGGCGATTGTATCGGTATTAAACATAAAGCATCTGCCAGTAAAAACATAAAGTATAGTGTTACAGGACGCTTATAAGGCGCGCTTATCTTCAGGGCTAATTATTTGATAACCCACACCAGGCACGGTGATCAGCATGGCGTGATCAAAGGGTTTGTCGACTTGAGTACGCACGCTATGCAAATGGGTACGTAACGCATCACTATTGGGCAGATCTTCACCCCAGACCTTTTCTTCAAGCTCCGACTTACTCACTATATTGGGATAAGACTGCATTAAGGTTTGTAGAATTTTAAAGCCAGTTGGGGTCAGTTTAAGTGGGATATCGTCTCGATAAGCGGTGTGCTTTTCAATATTTAGAGTCAAAGGACCCAGTTTAATATCTTGCTCAAAAAACTCATCTTGATGACGGCGGATAAGCGCTCTGACTCTGACCTCAAGCTCTACCAAAGAGAAGGGCTTGACCAGATAATCATCGGCACCACTGTCAAATCCGGCCACTTTATCTGATAAGGTATCGCGCGCTGTGAGCATTAACACGGGGGTTTTATTGTGCAGTTTTTCTCTTAGTGCTTTACACAGCTGTGTGCCATCCATGCCTGGCAGCATCACATCGAGCAAGATAACATCATAAGTGTTTTCAGCGGCCAGCGTTAAGCCGCTTGGACCATTATGAGCGTTATCGAGCTGATAACCTTTGGGTTCAAAAAAGGCATAGACGTTGGCTACAATATCTGGATTATCTTCGATGATGAGTATTTTGTGCATGTGTTTTAATTCACTTGTATCAATGCTGGCAGGCCAGCGCATGGCACTAAGTTTCAGCTTATAAAGCTAACAATAAGAAGCTAAAGGAAGCTAAGTGTTTAGCGCTGAGCCTGAAAAAAAGTAGGTTTATGGTCTGCCTCTTGGGTGCTGATATTAAAGTACTGCAATAAGCTAGGTGCTAAATAATCTTGTGAGGCCGGAGCAGTTAGCTGCGAAGCAATGGCTTGACTATCCATATGGTTTGAGGCCGGTGACCACACAATAACGGGTACTTGCTTTTGTGCTTTTGGCGCTATTTTATAAGGCAGGCCATGTAAGTATATATTGTTCTCGCCTAAGCTTTCGCCATGATCGCTAAGATACACCATAACCACATCATACGCTTGTTCATAAGGCTTTAAGGTGTCAATAATATTGTGCAAAAAATAATCAGTATACACAATGGCATTGTCATAGGCATTAATCACCGACTGAGTGTCACATTTTGAGAGCTCATTGCTTAAACAGGTCGGTTTAAATACCTCAAACGCTTTAGGATAGCGTTTGTAATAAGCCGGACCGTGGTTGCCCATTTGATGCAGTACCACTAAGGTGTCTTTTGGTGGGCTGTTTTTTGAGCCCATTACCAATTTATCAAAATCTTTTAACATGCCAATGTCTCGGCATTCAACATCACACTCTAGATTGGTTGCCTGAGTTTTGTAATCCTCAAAAGTGACGCGATCGGCCACCCCTTTAGAGCTTGAATTATTGTCACGCCATATCACATTTACCCCTTGTTTATGCAAGGTGTCAAGCACATTTTCATTATAGCTTGCCATATCCACATCGAACTTATCTCGACCCAGATAGCTGAACATACAAGGCACAGAATAAGCAGTAGAGGTGCCACAAGAGCTGACGTCTGTAAAGCTATAGATGTCTTTGGTGTTTGACAGCAGCGGCATAGTATTACGTGCATATCCATTTAGACCAATATGATCGGCACGCACGGTTTCTCCCACCACCAGTACCATAAGCTTAGGCTTGGTAGAGGCTGGGGCAATGTGCTTGGCATCAGTCGCGTGGGCAGTAAGGGTCTTTGGACGACGCATTTCATCAAATTTATCTGTGCCCAGTTTAATAGAAGAATAAATAGGCATCACGGGGTTGGCATAAAAACGCACCTGTTTATGCTGACGAAAAAAGCTGGCGTACTGGTCACCAAAGGGCAATAGACAAGCGGCCATCAAAGCTAAAGTGGCGATAATCGCCCCTATTTTTTGTAAGGCTGCAAACTTTAACGGCACCGTTTTAATGCGCAGCTGTGAGACAAGTAAGGCGGGGATAACACCAAGTACTACTACCCGCATTAAGAATGCTGGCGCGAATAAATCCATAGCTTCTGCTTGATCGGTCTCAAGCCCATTTATAAGCATGTGAATATCAAAGATAGTCCCGTAACTGTCAGTGAAATACGCACAAATTGCACCAATCATTAACGCCAATATCAGCATAGGTTTGTGCAGGTATTTGTGACTTACTAATTGCAGTACCAACCAAATTACACAAAACAGTAACCCACCCACTGACATTACAAAGGCCCAGCTATGAGCCACCGGATAAATAGCGGTAAGCTGATTAAAGAAACTAAAGTTGGCCGTCAGTGTCAAATAAAGTGCCACTATGAATACCAATATATTGGCATTCATAGGCCTTTGAGAAAACAACTTCAAATACGAGCGCTTGTCTACACTGCCTTGCTGGCTTGAGGCAAAGTTCGTGGGCTGTGATAAGGGAGCAGTATCGACTGAGGAAGAGGTTTGATTCACCATATGCAGGCTTCTTGTAGGAAAAAACATGCCTGTATGGTAATGATCGGGTCGTTAAGATAGCGTTAAGACCCTCGATACAAAGAGTGTGTCAAAGAGTAAGCGTATAAGAGTTAAGCCATAAGAATTAACGATGAGAGTATGGGCAATGATTACTAAAAAGTTTTTTTATTGTCACTAAGGTTAACTGACCTGTATTTGGTAGTAAGAGTCTTAGGGGTTGTCACTATTGATGTTTAAGTAAAGTTTAAAGTATGCATCTTTGTTTGTGAGGTATGCTGAAGAAGCAGTAGAATAAAACTGAACCGCCCCGGGATTGTCGGAGACTCAACTTTCTGAGAGAATACGACAATGAAAACACGAAACTATACCCCTGAAATGAAAGAGCGAGCCGTCCGTATGCTAATTGAAGCTAAAGACGACTACCCATCCACCTGGTCAGCCATCAAAGCTATAGCACCAAAGATAGGTTGCACGCCTGAGACCCTACGATCATGGCATAAAAAGCACATAGATAAAACCATTCCTGCAAATATTCAAGCTCAAAGCCAAGCCAAGCGTATCAAAGAGCTTGAACGTGAGAACAGAGAATTAAAGCAAGCCAATGAGATTATAAAAAAAGCAGCTGCTTTTTTCGCCCAGGCGGAGCTCGACCGCAAACCCAAGTAATGGTTGATTTTATAGATGACCACAAACAACAATATGGAGTCGAGCCAATCTGTAGAGTATTACCGATTGCTCCATCCACATACTAGCGTGTTAAAGAGCTAGAAGAAAGTCCTGAAAAACGTTCACAGCGTAGTCAGCATGATGAGTTCTATCTAGGTGAGATTAAACGTATCTGGAAGGACAGCAAATGCCGATACGGCGCTCGTAAAGTCTGGAAACAGCTGAAGTCCGAAGGTATACATCCTGCACGTTGCACTGTAGAGCGGTTAATGCGGCAGCATGGCATGCAGGGTGTTTGGCGAGGTAAAGGTAAGATAACGACTAAGTCTCATGACGATCAAAAGCGTGCTGATGATTTGGTTAATCGTAACTTTAATGCCTATCGCCCTAACCAGCTATGGGTAGCTGATTTTACCTATATAAAGACACTGAGTGGCTGGGTATATACCGCCTTTATCATTGATGTATTTGCTCGCGCTATCGTTGGTTGGAAAGTATCAGATCGTATGAACACTGACATGGTGATGGCAGCGTTAAATCAAGCAATTGCAGACAGGAACAACCCAAAAGATGTGATCCACCATAGTGATAGAGGTGTTCAGTACTTATCTATTCGCTATACTGATAAGATGGCTGATTCTGGTGTCATTGCATCTGTTGGTACGACAGGTGATTCATATGATAATGCGTTGGCTGAAACGGTTAACGGGCTTTATAAAACGGAGGTGATTGAATATTTAAAACAGCAGTGGCAAGGCGTGAATGATGTTGAATTAGCAACCCTTGAATGGGTTGATTGGTTTAACAAAACTCGCATTCATAGTACGATTGGTTATGTGTCGCCTTTTGAGTTTGAAAGACCATACTATGATAGCCTTAATGAGTCAGACCAAGCTGCTTGACTCAAGTAATTCACTCTCCGATATAGTCGGGGCGGTTCACACAGCAGATACCACATACGGTAGTATCGTATTAAATGCTGATGGCACATACACCTACACGCTAGATAATGACAATAGCGAGGTAAATGCGCTTAATGATGGTGAGACGCTAACGGATACGGTTGAATACACCATTACCGATGGTGATGGCGACACGACGACCGCGACACTTGAGATTACGATTAATGGTCACACTGATGGTGCACCTGTGATTGAGATCCCTGTTGATCCTGAAGTGCCAGAGACACCTGAGAACGAAGGTGCGCCTGAAGGTGCTGGTGATAAGATTGTTTATGAAGGTGATGATGCCACCCCTGGTTCATTCACAGTAACAGCCGAAGCGGGTGTTGACACCATTACTGTGGGCGGTCAAGAGATTCAAGACGCCACAGACGCTAACCCTGTGACCATCACTCGTCCTGAAGGTACGCTAGTTATCACAGGCTATGATGCGACAACAGGTGATGTGAGCTACACCTATGATCCAAACGTACAAGACCACACAGGCTCTGCGCCGAATGTGGATAGCTATGAGGTTGTGGTTACTGATAAAAACGGCGTTCAATCAACGGACAGCTTAGATATCGCTATTACCGACAGCTTGCCACAAGCGACAGATGACGCGAATAGCGTGACAGAAGATGCTGCTGACAATACCGTGAGCGGCAATGTGACTGACAATGACAACTTTGGTCTTGATGGTGAGGGCACTCCTGCGGTGACACCAATCACAGCAGATACCACATACGGTAGTATCGTATTAAATGCTGATGGCACATACACCTACACGCTAGATAATGACAATAGCGAGGTGAATGCGCTTAATGATGGTGAGACGCTAACGGATACGGTTGAATACACCATTACCGATGGTGATGGCGACACGACAACAGCAACCTTAACCATTACCATTAATGGTCGTACTGAGGGTAATCCAGGAGTGAATGTACCGGATGAAGGTCCAAAAGATCCAAGTCCAGTGGATCCAACTGATCCGAATAGTCCATTGAATGAAGGTAACCCAGAGGGTTTAGGTCACAAGACTGTTTATGAGGGTGATGGTCCTGTGCCTGGTGAATTTACAGTAACAGTAGATACAATTGACCCCAATACTAAGATTACTAACATCAATGTTGGCGGTACAGACATTGCAGTTGATTCAGATGGCAACATTGTTGAGACAACTATAGATACTGGTAAGGGTGCTTTGGTTATTAAGTCCTACAACCCAGAAACAGGTAAGGTTGAATACACTTATGATCCTGAAGTACAGAATCATGAGACAGATGCCCCTGTCTTAGATGAAATTGCAATCATCGTCACTGACAGTAATAGCAACGAAGGCCGTGGTAGTTTAGATATTGCCATTACTGACAGTGCGCCGGTTGCTGTTGCTGATACTCGTACGGTGACAGAAGATGACACCAATATCACAGGTAATGTGATGGGTAACGACACGATAAACGTGGATAGACCTGTCAATGTAGTTGCCGTTGCTGCTGGTGCCACAATTGATGAGAGCTTAACGACTGGTGTGGCGACAGTAATCAGCGGTGTTTATGGTGACTTGACCATTGATTCTAATGGTAACTACACATATACCACCAACGCGGCAGCCCAAGCGTTGAATGAGGGTGATAGTGTGACCGATGTCTTTAGCTATGTAATTAAAGACAGTGATGGCGATACTTCAGCCACTACGGTGACCATGACAGTGACGGGTACCAATGATATTCCTGTCATTAATACTATAGTCCCGGTTCGAGTCTCAGAAGAAGGGCTTGTTGGTGGAATTAAAGACAATATTGGTACTAGTGATACTACTAATGCGGTAACAGCTAGTGGAACCATCTCATTTAGTGATGTAGATAACACTAATCTAGGAAACTTTAGTGTTACATTAAATGGTCCAGCTGGCATTAAAGTTCAAGGTAACGAAGTTATTTGGACATGGAATGCTGGTACTAATACATTAACGGGTACAGTTACTTTAGACGGTTCTTCGGTCAAGGTGATGACTATTGAAGTTGGCTCAATTAAATCTACTGGTACAGGCTTTAGTGCCGACTATAAGACGACTTTGTTACATGCTATAGATCATGCACCAAATGATTCAAATGCTCCAGTGACTAGTATCGAAGATGAATTGGCTATTGATTTTGGAGTTGTTGTTAATGATGGTAGTGACGACTCTCAGTCGGCTGTACTATCAGTAATCGTTGAAGATGATTCACCAACACTGGGACTAGGTTCTATCAGCATACCAGTTGAGCCAGTGAATTCTAACGTGATGATCACTTTAGATATCTCAGGAAGTATGAATTATTCATCAGGTGTATCAAAACCAGGTGGTGGAGAATATACTCGTCTTGAGGTTGCTAAACAAGCAATTAATAAACTGCTTGAGGGTTATGACGAGTTGGGTGATGTCAGAGTACAGTTAGTGACATTTAGCACATACGCTAACGGCAATCCTGGTAATATTGCGAATAGATGGATGACAGTGTCTGAAGCTAAAACTATTGTCAGCGGTCTTGTTGCGAGCGGAGGTACCAACTATGATGCTGCATTAGATTCTGCCACTCAAGCTTTTGGAGAGACAGGCAAGCTTGAAAATGCAACGAATTATTCTTACTTTTTGACTGATGGCAATCCTACCTATGGATTAACCAGTCTTGGTAATTTGACAGATAATAAGGGTACGCGTAGTAACCCATGGTATGATGCTATTAATAACGATACTACCTTAGGAGGCACCCAACTTACCGGCCCAGGAAACTCAAGTAATTTTAATGATGCGGGTATTGGAACAGGTGAGGAGGCAGCTTGGATCGCATTCCTAGAGAGTAAGGATATTAAGTCTTATGCGTTTTCAATGGGAACGGGCGTGAGTGATACTACTAATCTGAAACCTATAGCCTATGATGGTACTCCAGATGGGGGTGGTAATACTAATGATGCAGAGCTTGCAAAGGCAATTACTAACTTAAACCAACTTGATGATATTTTACTTGGCACGCTTCCGGCCTCAGTATCTAAAAACTTGATAAGAGGTGACTTAAGCCCAGTACATGCAGGTTATGGTGCTGACGGTGGCATTATCTATGAGATTACTATAGATAATAAAACTTATCGATATAATGAGGCTAGTAATAAGGTGTTTGTAGATAATGTCGCTGTTGCATATAATGTTTATAACCCAGCTACATTTGACCTCACTATCAAAACAGCTGAAGGTGGGGTTTTGGTTCTAGATGTGTTAAGCGGAGAGTATACTTACCAAGCAGCTGCATCAAAATTTTATCAAGAGTCAATAGAGTTTACAGTTAAAGATAATGATGGTGATTATGTATCGTCGAATCAAATTTTAGATATATATCCAAAAGGAGATGGTGTCAACTTAACAGGAACTGCCGATTCCGATATTTTAATAGGTCGTGCAGCTGCTCCCGATGTTCTTAACGGTGGTGCTGGTGATGATATTATTCGAGGTAAATCTGGCAATGATATTTTAACTGGCGGTGATGGTAATGATACCTTTGTTTGGTTAGCTGCAGATAAAGGTGGCTTAGGCACACCTGATTTAGATATCATTACTGATCTTTCTCCTGGTGATAAGATTCAACTGAGTGATTTATTACAAGGTGAAACCCTTGATGATGTAGTGAGCATGGCAAAATATGTTAACTTGGAGGGCAATGTTCTTCATGTTAGCTCAAATGGAGGATATACAGGTGGTACATATACCGCTGCTCAAACAGATCTTAATATTCAGTTAAATGGTTTCACGGGTACTGTAGATGACTTAATTAATAATTATATTATCTAACTATCCTGTTTATTAAGTTAGTAAAAACCAGAAACTAAGGTGAACTGACCCCCAAAAGTTGGATATAGCTTTTGAGGGTCGGATTAATTTTATCGTAGACACTATCTCGCATTTTTTAACGGAGAAAAAGATGGGGTTGTTGGATGCTTACATTTCTGCAACGTATAGCCCTTTGCTACGGCAGTATGCGCTAAGCTCAGTCTCTGATAGTCTGCTGGTCTCTATGATGGTGGCAAGCTTGGCTTCGCTTGACCAGTTATCAGGGGTGTTCTTATTTCCAGGCATGGGCTGTCCTTGTTCGCGGGCTTTATTACGCCAATTATATAGGGTCTGTAATCCTATGCCTTCACTTCTTGCGACTTCTGCTACGCTCTTGTTCATCGGTGGCGATAGTTTGCTTAATATGGTTTGTTTTCTCTCTTAACTGTATCTTGACATCTCCATTCCTTGTCGCTCCCTTTACATTGTTTTAGGGGTTAAAACTATCGTGACATAGGGGAATAGTGTGGGGTAAATACACCGAAATTTTGACCAAAAAAAGCCCAGTAGCACTGTCTGGAGAGCAGCGACTGGGCGAAGGAAAGAGTTTTATAGTTTTAGTTGTTGTTATAATATTATACCAAACCCAACAATTAAAGTTGCGCCCAAGCACGAGCAGTTAACGACCGAATTCTTTGTGGCTGTTTAAGCAAATTATTCCAAGCCAAGCAAGTGGCATCGACAATAGCCTCATAACTG
>NZ_CAJHBH010000034.1:0-30630 GCF_904846585.1 Psychrobacter sp. H7-1 | reverse complement strand
TCGCAATCCGCGAAGGTGGCCGTACTGTAGGTGCTGGTGTTGTTGCTAACGTTAAAGACTAATCTCTTTAAGTGTTAATAACGCTATCAAGCAAAAAAACCGCCTCATTGAGGCGGTTTTTTTATGGGCAATTTTTGGATAGGTGTTCATTTGCTTTTAAGCGTATCTGTATTGTGGCGTTGGAAATATGGTTAATATCAGCTAAGATATTAAAGGACTAAAGCTTATGAATTTAATATCTTCAATGAATCACAGTAGATGTCATAAGTATCTAATAGCGTACAAGGCTCAACAAAACTATGGAGTGGTAGATGAGCGCATTAAAAAGTTTAGAAAAAGAGTGGCAGGAATGGTTGAAAATTAATCTTGCTCGAGGGGTGCCTGCCAATAACTTAGCTGCTTCTTTATTCGAAAGAGGATGGGTAGATGCAGCTTATGAGTTGATTAGTAAAAGCAGTAATCAAAAAATCCCTCATATAAATATTACCAATAATTATGTTGAGTTGTCTGACAAAAGAGTCTCCCTCTCCTTTGTGTGTTATAAGCCATTTGTAACGGTTATTAATGACTTTCTTAGTCCAGAAGAGTGTGATGCCTTAATTAGCGATGCAGATCAGAAGTTAAAAGCCTCTAGAGTGGTTGACCCTGAGGATGGAAGCTTTGTCGAGCACAGTGCCCGCACAAGTACTAGTACAGGCTATCATAGAGGCGAGATAGACATAATAAAAACCATAGAAGCGCGTATTGCTGATTTAATAAATTGGCCTGTCGATCATGGCGAAGGGCTACAAGTACTTCGATATGAAGATGGCGGAGAATATCGTCCTCACTTTGACTTTTTTGACCCTGCGAAGAAAAGCAGTCGCTTGGTCACTAAGCAAGGTGGACAGCGCGTTGGCACATTCTTGATGTATTTATCTGAAGTAGACTCTGGCGGTTCCACCCGCTTTCCAAACTTAAACTTTGAGATCCGACCTAACAAGGGCTCAGCCTTATATTTTGCCAATACTAATTTAAAAGGGGAGATTGAGCCATTGACATTACATGCTGGTATGCCTGTCACCGAGGGCGTTAAGTATCTTGCCACAAAATGGTTGCGCGAAAAACCCTACATTTGATGAGTGCATAGATATAAAAAATGGCGCCAAACGGCGCCATTTTTTAGATCTACTTAGCATGACCTGACAAAGACATGAAAATCTAGTCGACATAGTGTCTTTGGCGCAAGGTCTCATACATACATAGAGCACCTGCAATGGCCACATTTAAGCTTTCTTGACCATTTGGTTGAGGCAGCGCTACTGGTGTGGCAAGCTTCATGATATCGTCACAGACACCTTGTCCTTCATGACCCATCACCCAAGCTACAGGACGATTTAGATTCTGCTTATAAATGATGTTATCAGTATGTGAGCTGGTGGCAAATACGGGAAGGCGCAAATAAGCCAATACTTCATCCGCCTCAATACCTTCGTAAATGGTCAGGCCAAACTGCGCGCCCATACCGGCACGCATCGTCTTTGGTGACCAAGCTTGGGCGCTACCTTTAGTACAGATTATGGTGTTGATACCGACGGCTGCTGCAGTCCGCAGTAAGGTGCCCACATTGCCATTGTCTTGTACGTCATTTAATATCAAGCAATCTGTCGTAATCGGAGATTTTAGAGCTTGTAGATCATGTTGTGGTACTGTCACAATGGCCATAATCTCAACACCACTGCCTAAGGTGGTTATACCTTGATAGACACTATCGCTAACCACAGTTACCTTGTTATCGAGGTTATAATCACTCAATGAGCTTAATAGTGTTTGTACTTCTGGATGTGATAGACCGCTATAAGAGATGATAATTTGTTCTGGCAGGAAGTCAGCCTGTAGGGCAGCTTCGATAAGATGAACCCCCTCTAATACAGTTTGACCTGACTTTTTACGTTGTCTGGATTGATTTAATAGGGCTTTAGCCAGCTTGGCTGTTGGGTTTTTGTCTGAGGTAATAACAGGATAGTTAGAAAACTTATTGGTGATAATGTCGGTCATTATTTGCTCGTTTGGTTTAAATATTAAAGTATATCTCTGAGGTTAAGGGCAGTGTGTTTAAAACAGAGATATAGGCCAGTAGGGTAACACACCTTGCTCGATATTTAGTTATTCACACGAAAATAAAAAGACCAAACTGCCTGAGTTTGGTCTTTTCATAGGGCGCTTATAGCAAATAGTGCTCAGTTTATTAGGCCTGCTGATGTAGCTTTTGGACATACTCAACTTCGTTTTTTGCGCCCAGCACCACCGCCACACGTTGGTGGATATCGGTAGGCTCACAATCCATAATACGATTTAGGGCATCGGTTGAAGCACCACCTGCACGTTCAATCAGCAGGCTCATGGGATTGGCTTCATACATTAAGCGTAGTTTGCCCGCTTTATTGGGGTCTTTGGTGTCTTTGGGGTAAATGAAGATACCGCCGCGGCATAAGATGCGGTGTACATCGCCTACCATGGCCGCAACCCAGCGGGTATTGAAGTTCTTACCGCGTGGTCCGGTGCTGCCTGCCAATAGCTCATTAATATACTGCTGCATGGGTGGTAGCCAGTGACGAGCATTTGAGGCATTAATGGCGTATTCTTTGGTGTCTGCATCGATAGTGATGTTGTTTTTAACCAGCTCAAACTCCCCTGTGCTTGGGTTTAAGCTAAACATAACCACACCCTCATTATTGGCGTCTAGTGACTCAGATAAAGTAAAGGCAAGCATCGCTGATGAGCCGTACAGCAGATAACCTGCCGCCAATTGCTCAGTACCTTTTTGTAAGAAGTCAGCGTTTTGTGCTGCTTGGCCTTTGTTATTGTGCGGTAAGATAGAGAAAATAGTACCGGTAGGCATGTTAATATCAATATTTGATGAGCCATCCAGTGGGTCGAATAATACTAACAGCTCGCCTGACTCATTGGCAGGAGTGGCATCATCTAGCTCTTCACTGGCCACGCCGGCGCAGTGTTTATTTGCTGTCAGCGCCTCTAGCAATAAGTCATTGGCAATAACGTCTAGCTTCTTTTGTTGCTCGCCTTGGACGTTCTCAGCACCCGCTTCACCATGGATGTCTGCTAGAGCACCTTGACGTAGCAGGTCCGTGATTTGTTTGCCGACATTGGTGATGGTGGTGATAACATCTATCACCGCTTGGGTTTGCGGAAGCTTAGGGTGTTGCTCAAAGTACTGAGTAAGGCTGGTCATAAAAACTCCTAAAAATGGGACAATATCAAGGGAAGAATCGGCTAATATAAAAGGCGATAGGTAATTTATACAAGCTCATCTATACATAGGCCGCATTGAATACCTAATGTTGAGTACCTCAAGTTGAATAGATACCGTAGATGCAGCATAGAGCTTGGCACAAAATATAAGGCCAGATCAAAGTTTAAGCGTCTGGCCAAGGTTATAATTTCAATACCGCTATGCGCCCGACAGTTAACCATAAAGTGAATGTGCATGACATACGACCATCAAACACGATTAAGTCGGCGAATAGGGCGATAATTGACCAAGCGACGTAAAAAGTTAGCTTTTTGAGCCCGCTTAAATCCGCTAAACTATAGCGGCAGATAGCCGCCAAAAAGTGGCTTAACGTGGTCCAAACACTCGAGTATTAAAATTCTTAATTAAAGTGCACAAAGTGTAGCAAAAACCAACCAATATTTCTTGTGCTACTTCATTATAATAGCGGACAAAATGACGATATCAGCAGCCAAGTCCCTTAAACTAAGGTCGGATTTAAGAGAAATAAAATTTGGGTTTGATTTATTATGGATTTGGCTTGATACTTCACCCGATTACAGATTCCCCAGTTTATATTCACTGCTCATAAAGGATGCCTAAAACTGCCATGACTGATTCTACCTCCAAGACAAGCACTAATACCGCAAGCTCTGATATGGCTGCTGAATTTGACTCAACTACAGCGCGTTTAAATGCCTCGTTGAGTAAGCCGCAGCTTAATGCTGATGGTCACTTGCGTCATTTTTTGGGCATTGAAGGCCTAAGCCGCGCACAGTTGCTGGCGATTATTCATAAGGCCGAGAGTTTCTTTGATGACAAGGGACAGCTGATTAACAGCCCAGAGCTTGAAGGCTGTACGGTGATGAACTTGTTTTTTGAGCCATCAACCCGCACTCGCACCACCTTTGAGGTGGCCGAAAAGCGTTTGGGCGCGAATGTATTGAACATAGATATTGCCCGTTCAAGCACCCAAAAGGGAGAGAGTCTGCGCGATACGTTATGGAACTTGCAAGCAATGACCGCTGATATCTTCGTGGTACGCCATTCAGCTTCAGGTGCAGCACATTTTATGGCGACAGAGGTAACCCCCGATATTGCCATTATCAATGGCGGCGATGGGTGGCATGCCCATCCCACGCAAGCCATGCTAGATATGCTAACCATTCACCGTGAAGCACCACGTCCTTTTGAAGAGTTGACGGTGGCCATTATCGGCGATATTAAGCACTCTCGTGTGGCACGCTCTGATATTGCCGCTCTAAAAATACTAGGTGTCAAAGAGATTCGAGTCATCGCCCCTCGTACCTTACTGCCTAAAGGTATTGAGCGTTATGGGGTAAAAGTATTTGAAAACATCGATGAGGGGGTGGTGGACTGTGATGTGCTGATGGGTCTGCGCATTCAAAATGAGCGTATTGGTTCGCCGCTTATGGCCGCTTCAAATGAGTATTTTAAAAAATATGGCATTACCCCAGAGCGTGTGGCCAAAGCCAAACCCGATGCCTTGGTCATGCACCCAGGCCCTATGAACCGTGGGGTTGAGATTGCCTCTAGCGTGGCAGACGGTCCACAGTCGGTGATTTTAAAGCAAGTAAATAATGGTATTGCGGTTCGTATGGCAGTGTTGTCGATGGCAATGCAAGGTCAGCGTGAATATCAAGCCCTACGCTCAAGCACCTAGCGCAGCGTACTTAAGTCAGCTGCCTATTTTTGGCCTGTTAACTTAGCCCAAAATGATCAAGCTTTGAGCCATTTTATAAGCAATTTTATTCTTCTTATCAAAAATAAACGGGATGTGTCATGCTAAACCTATTGCCTAATACTTTTACTCAGCCCAACATCGAAACAAAAAAAGACCACTGGTTACTGCCACCTTTAGTAGATTTGTGTGCACGCTTACGTGAGCCAGGTCTACAGCAGCACGGTACGTTAGAATCTGAAGGCTATGCTGCTCGTAGCACGGGCTTTTTGCACGTCGTTACTCCGCCAGATACCAATCCTATTTTAGAAAATGGCTCTTTACTAAAAGGCTTACGTGAGCGTGCTAAGCAAGATGGCGGTATTCATCTGCACATCTTAGGGGCGCTAACGGCAGGCCTAAAAGGTGAGCGCCCTGCCAATGTGGCGGGTCTAAAAAAAGGGGGCTGTATTGCGGTCACCAATGCAGGGCGTGCCTTTGAAAATGACTTGGTGATGCTAAGAACCTTAGAGTACGCCGCCACTTTTGGCTTAAAGGTATTCTTTTATCCCAATGAGCCCAGTCTCTCAGCCGGTGGTGTGGCTCATGAAGGTTATATTGCTTCATTTCATGGCCTACAAGGCATTCCTTGGTTGGCAGAAACGGTAGCATTATCCACTCAGCTGCTTATGGTGGAGGAGACGGGTATAGCCGCTCACTTTAGCCAGCTGACCTGTAAGTCGTCTGTGGAGCTTATGCGCTGGGCCAAAGGCAAAGGCCTGCCAGTCACTTGCGATGTGGCGATGCATCAGCTGCATTTAACCGATGATAACATCGAGGGCTTTAATGCTCAAGCCTTTGTCTTGCCACCGCTGCGTAGTAATACCGATCAAAAAGCGCTGCGTAAAGGCTTACAAGATGGCACCATTGATGCCATCTGTAGTCATCACGAGCCGTTAAATGACTCGGCTAAAAAGGCACCTTTTGCAGAATCTACCCCAGGGATTTCAACCTTCGATACCTTTATGGCTCTAGGCTGCAAACTGGTTAGAGAGGGGGTGTTAACTCCTGAGCAGTTGGTTGACAAGATTTGCCTAGCGCCGGCACGTATTGCTGGTATTGAAGCGGTGTACAATAACGTGGGCGGTGCGGTTTTGGTTGACCCGAACTTGCAGTGGCAATTGACCGCCGAAACGATGTTGTCAAAAGGCAAGAATACGCCGTTTTTAAATCAAACACTGCAAGGCAAAGTAGTGGAGACTTATTTTGACTGAGTCGCCACAGGTAAGTGGCTCTATTAAAGCCGTTACCTTATATGAGGTGGTCAAAGGTGTCGGGGCAGTATTGGCTGCCCTTGCTTTATGGGCGTGGCACAGTGATGTGACAGACTTTATTAGCTTGGCTAACACGGCTTGGGTTGAGCGCTTTGGTACCTTGTTTAGTGTACAGGTGGCTGCACTGACTCAAGCGGCACATCAGGCCTCCCAAAACTGGCATATTTTTACCTTGATTATCCTAGGGTATGCCAGCTTACGCTTTATTGAGGCGTATGGTTTATGGAAAGACAAGACATGGGCGTATTGGTATAGCGTACTCGGCTATGGGATATTTATCCCTGTTGAGGTGTATTATCTGATTGTGCGCCCCTTTGACTGGATCAAGCTTGGGGTGTTGCTGCTCAACGTGGTGGTGGTCATCGTAGTATATAAGCAGATGCGCCGCAAGGGCCTCCTGTAAAGCCCGAGCAGCACAGCCTCTGCTAGTAGCGTCTGATGCACTGATTTAGCTCTTGATAGAACAATTACTTGGGCGTGTCTATACCGCTTGAAACCATAAGCTTAGTAATGTTCTTGGCAATTTTAAGCGCCAAGAATGAATAAGCTTGAGAATTGGGGTGAAAGCCATCTTCAGCAAATAAATCAGCATCACTTAAGCCGGTATTGGCAAACTCAATAGGCAGTGCATACACCTGCTGATACGACTCACACACCTCGATAAGCTTATCATTCATCAGCTGACTCTTGCTGCCTAATAGCTTATTTAAGGGGCTTGGAATAGCGGGCATGTTTTGCATCGGTGGTAAGCAAGCAAATAAGATATATTTCGCCCCAAATTTACGTTTGCCCAGCTCAATAATTTGATGGAGCTGTGCTTGCCATTGGCTCACAGACACATTGCTGGTGGTGTCATTAACGCCAATCAGAACCACCATTACATCCACTGGCCGCTGCGGGGTGGGCAATACGTAAAGTCTACGCAGCGCATCAAAGCTGGTGTGGCCCGAGGTGGCGTGCAGTGCCCAGTCGATTTGATTAAATTGAGCAGTAATCTCAGGGGTCTGCTGTAAGTGACCTAGCAGATGACCGGCCAGCGCTTCTTGCTGTGACTCAACCCCAACTCCTGCCGCCGAAGAGTCGCCAAGCAGCATTAAGCTTAGGGTATTGGCATCATTCAGATGGGCATCAGACAGTAGCAAGCGGCCATGACGCTCACCTTGCGCCTCTGGCAAGCGTAAAGCAGTACGTTTGAGCTTTAGGCCTTGGTATAAATAGACTGGTGCTAAGGCGATGTGCTTGGGCTGTAATGGAATCATAAAAACCTACTGTCGTAAAATGATTAATGAAGATATTGAGAGTCTAATACATTTAAAAATAGCTGAACAGTATAAGTACTTGTTAAATAAGCACTTGTTAAATAAGCACTTGTTAAATAAGCACTTGTTAAATAAGCACTTGTTAAATAAGCACTTGTTAAATAAGCACTTGTTAAATAAGCACTTGTTAAATAAGCACTTGCTAAGGTAAGTATGGACAGTGTGAATAATGGTGCCGTGTGCCTAACTTTTAGCCCATCAAGCCCCAAAAAAGCCCGGAATAAGCCTTAATCCGGGCTTTATGTATTTTATGGGCTAGGCTGGAATAAAAGCACCATAAAAATGAGTGTTGACGCTACCAGCCAGTACGTTGACGGATGGTGGTCAGATTATCATCGACTAACAGCTTACCATCGACAAAGACATCGCGTAGTAAGTTGTCCTCGGGGGAGTTTAAGCTGTCCTCTTTGATGGTGGTGAGCGTGCCATTGGTCTGCTTAATTAATGCCAAGCGGCCTTTTTTCGAGCGCTTTGAGCGGCTAGTGATGGGGTCTTTAAAGATATCCTTCCACTCACCATCGATGCGAATGGCACTGGCCTTCATTGCCCAGCTCATGGTATCGCGGTTGACTTGTTGTAATAAGCCGCCGCCCATGCCAAAGGTGACATTATCGGCACTAAAGCCTGCTTGCATAATGGTGTCTAAAATTTTGCCTAGACTCTGCGGACTAATGCCATCACCTTGAATTAGGCGTACATAGTCTGGCAAAACCTTGTAGCCTTTACTATTAACACGGTATCCAAATTTGACCGATAAGCGCTCAAGTGCTTCTCGCACGACTTTGGCTGGATCACCACTGTCTGGACGGACCACTAAGGTGCCTCCCATAGTTTCTACCTGCTGTTTAAGCGCATCACCCCAAATATTATCAATGGCATTCCATAAGTCATAGCTGTCAGACACCACAGCGACCATGTGACCTTCACCGCCGAATTGATCGAGCATATTGGCATAGGCCTGAGTCTCACGCTCACGGCCCCAGGCGGTCATAGTACTGTGCTCAGCGGCTGGGATTGAGAAGGCTGGCATGTTATCGCTCATGCCATACCAGCGGCTTGCAGCAACCAGTGCCGTCATGCTGTCAGTACCTGAGAAATTAACCAAATGTGCAAGGCTACCTAATGCCACAGACTCCATGCTAGAAGCTCCGCGAGCACCAAAATCATGCAGCTTAAAGGGCAAGCCTGCGCTGCTATCTGCAGATTTTTCTAGGGCAGCTTTAATAATATTTTTGCAGTAATACGATAAGCTGGCCACAGTCGAGGGGTACCAAATGGCCCTAAGCAAGCTGGTCTCAAGATAGCTTGGCAGCCAATAAAACTCAGGATCGGTATTAATGATTTGGCACACCACATTAGATACAGGAACCAAGCTGCCTTCGGGCACTGCTTGAATACGAATGGGTAAGTAGCCGTTATGTTTTTCGACTAGGCGCTCCCAGCCGCTGCGATTAAAAGGCAGGCCATGCGCTTTAATCACCAGCTCAGCGTCATCGATATCCGCTGTGGTAATCGGCTTATTAAGGTATTCTTTTATAAAAGCTTGTAGACCAAAAAACACCACATCATAGTCGCCTTTACGCGCCTCGACATAGCTTGACATATACTCACTACCAGGTGGATATTGTAGCCAGTGTGAGGTCTTATAACTGTCAGAATTTAAAATCAAATTATTAAAATTTGCGGTAAACATCACAGAACTCCTCTGCTTGATTGTAAGACACTCGATAATTGAGTGCCGTCTAAAAACCCACTGCGTCTATCGCTTGGGGCAAAACCATAAAATAGCCATCTATACAGGTCTTTATGGATACTAAACATCATAAGCCCACCATCTTGGTAATAATGGCATAGTGATCTTCAAACATTTTTTTGGGATCAAGCTCGGCCAACGGCAACCAAAATGCTTTGGCCGCATCATCACCACCTTTTACCTTTGGCAAACCTTTGGCGTCATTTTTTAGCTGAAAATAAAAGGCTTGGGTAATAGTACGGCCACGTGCTGAGCGGTAGGGGTCATCAAAGGTATGCTGGGAATGACGTGAGCCGCGCAGTACAGGTTCAGGCACCTTAAGCTTGGTCTCCTCTCTTAGCTCACGCACGCACGCATCTAATAGGGTCTCTTTTTGGTCAACAAAGCCACCGGGCAGTGCCCACAGTCCACGGCCAGGCATACTGCGGCGCTCGACCAATAAAATATGCCCTGACTGTACTACCACCGCATCGGCAGTCATAAAGGTGGGCGGATAGGGGGTGTCTTGCCACTGTTTTTTATAATTATCAACGAACCAAGCCTCTTCATGCAGCTGCTGATACTCTTGCGTCTGTTTAAAGGCTTCAAGTACAGCACGGGTAGAGGCAGGCGTGCGCTCTTTGGTCGGTGTGGCGCCCATTAAGTAGCCTTCGCGAATTGGTGTGGCGGAAAGCTCTTTGTAATTGGGTACTGAGATGGACTCCCATGTAGGAAAGAGCGATAGATAGTAAGACGAGCTGTCTTTTGAGTGGCCAATTAAGGCAATGTCTTCTTGCAAGTTTTTGGTGACTGAGTACACCGATTGCTGCACGCATTGTAGCCAGCGAGTGTCATTATATAAGGCATCATCCAGACCCACGCAGTGGATACGGGCGGCATCTTTATCAGAGTAGGCGCCTTCAATCATTTGAGCTCTTTCTTCCACGCTAAAAGGATTGCGTAGACTACGGGGTAGGTTGGCTGAGCCAATCAGCATAATCACATTATCGGCACGTTTTAATGCCTCATCGACTACCGCTTTATGGCCCATGTGAAAGGGCTGAAAACGACCAATAAACACCAAGTATTTATAACGACGGGTGGCAGCAGACTTAGTCGCACCACTATTGGTTGGGCTATTAGATTCAATAGGGCGGGATTCGGGTGTCACACTCATTATAAGGCTCCTGCGCAGACTTTAAACGTACTATAAAAGATGTCAACATTAATAAGGACGAATATAGTGACACACTCATAAGACCAATAACAATATTTAAAGCGTACCAAAACGTATTAAAGGGGTTAAAAAAAGCCCCTCTATTTTTTAGAAGGGCTTGTTTTAGCGAGTGTTGAACGAAGATGATTGATCTGTTTTACTGGCCAAAAAGGCTTTGTTATAACGAACCGATTTTTTCTAGCCCTTCTTGTTGCAGTGCTTTGGTAACGCCTGCATCCGCTTCGATGCGCTCAATGAAGGCATTAAAGTTGCTGTATTGTGATAGATCAAGCTTAAAGTTTTTTGACCAGCGTAAAATCACATATAAATATAAATCTGCGGTGCTTTTGCTGCCTACGAGATAGTCGTTTGTTGCTAATTGCTCATTGGGCAGCTTGAACAGTTTGACCAGCTTGTCTTTGGCTTTAGCCACCAAGTCTTGCTGAGCTGTCTCATCGCTTACAAAGCCCTCGGGCGCAAATAAAGGCGCAAATCCTTTATGCGCATCTGAGTTCAAAAATGCCAGCCAATGTAGAATCTGTGCTTGTTCGGCAGGGGTGGCGTAGTTGCCGAAGATGTGCGCCTTTGGATAACGGGCATTGATATAGGTCTGTACCGCAATATTTTGGGTAACCACCGTATCCCCATCGACAAGCGCAGGCACTGAGCCTTGCGGATTAATCTTTAGATAGGCTTCTGACTTGATAGAGTCATGGTCCATAATCTGTAACTCATAATCTGCGTTGGCCCATTCTAAAGCGGTATGAGGAACGAACGAGCAGGCGCCGGGCAATACATATAACTTCATAACAACCTCTATTTATTGTTTTATTAAGTGACAGTAATGAGTCTAAACACTAAGCTGTGAACTTGCCGTTTTATTGTGTGAAGTTAGGTTCAAGCTCGGTATCTTTTTATTTTTTAATGTTTGCTGATATGGGGCATCTATATTGCTTAGATCACTGACATGAGCAAGCGAGCTGAACTTAACTGACCCGAGCCCCTTTTTGCCAAGGTTTGGGGCTGCGTCTATTGGCGCGTATTTGTTGTATACCATGAGCAATCAAGAACATAATGCCCAGCCAAATAAAACCATAGCTATAGAGCATACTGGTCTCAAAGCTATCACCGAGCACGGTAATTGCCAATACAAACAACACTAAAGGCTCTAGGTAACTCATCATACCAAACACATTGACTGGCAGTATTTGGCTGGCATCAATATTGGTCTTTAAGGCCAATACGCTAATTACCCCTAAGCTTGCAACCAACATAAAATACAGCCCAGATCCGGTCACAAACATAAAGTTACCAGGCGCTGCTATTACCAGATAGCCTATTGCAATGGGCAAAAATAAACTCAAATCGACCAGCATCCCCGTCATCGCCGTTATGCCCTGCAAGCGGCGCAGGATGTAGTAAATAGGGTAGGTGCCGCACACCCACAGCGTGGCCCAAGACACACTTTGGGTACGTAGCATTTCAAGGCCAATACCCAGCATGGCAAACAATACCGCCAACCACTGCAACCGGCTTAAGCGCTCACCAAAAAAAATAAAACCAAACACCACCATCATTAGCGGAAACAAAAAGTAGCCCATGGCCACTTGCACGCCTTGATCATTGACCGGTGCCCACATAAATAGCCACAGCTGACTAAAAAAGATGGGTGTGGGTAATAGTAGCCACAGCCACTGCTTAAAGCTGCTTAGCTCACGCAAGCGATTGATATGAAAGCTGAGCCTGCCAGTCATTGCCAAAAAACCAACCAACACCACCCACATAGACAGCATGCGCCAGATAAATACCTGAGTGCCGGTCAATGGCTGCAAAAGACTGCTATAAAAATAAAGCACGCCGAATAATAAGTTTGAAACAATGGCCAAAATCACGCCCTTTAGCGCCGTACGCTGCTGAGCATCGCTGTCGGCCCAAATCGAGATAAAGGGCAGGCGGGAGATTAAGGGTGATTTTGACATAAAGGCACTCAACTAAAAAAAGCATTGTGGTAAAAGCAGGCTGTCTTAAAGAGCGACCATCTTCAAAGGGCACTGTCTTTATTTCAAACACTAAACTTGGCTTTAGCGGTGTGGCGTAAGTTAGCTATCACTTTCGATCTTGGTCACCAATAGCTGGTTGATTTTGAGGTTTTCGGTATCTAAAATCTCAAATTTAAAGCCGCCATGCTCAATGACATCGGTCTTTTTTGGAATTTTACGCAGCATATACATCATAAAGCCACTGATGGTCTCGTAGTTCTCCGACTTGGGCAAATCTATGATGCCTACGGTGCGGATCACATCTTCAATCGGCGTCATGCCATCGACCAGCCAAGAGTTCTCAGTACGCTGTACAATAGGCTGCTCATCCATCGTTACCAGCTCACCCATCACGATACTCATGACATCTTTTAGGGTGATGACGCCCACCACAAGCGCATACTCATTGACGATAATCGCGAAGTCAGAGCCGGTGGTTTTAAAGGTTTCTAGAACATCAAAAAGCGATAAGGTGTCTGGAATAAATAGCGCAGGACGTAGAATGGTTGGATCTGTCAAACGCACCTGCTCTTTTTGTAGCACCAAGGCCAAAAAGGCACGTGACTCAACATAGCCAATGGTTTGCTCTAAGTCATCTTCTAAACACACCAAAAACTTATGGTGTGGTTCACGAATCATAGTCTCGACGATGACATCATGTTTCTCATTAGAATCGAAATAAATAATATACTCACGCGTGGTCATTACTGAGGTAACGGTACGCTCTTGCATCTCAAAGATATTGGCAATCAGATGATGCTCTTGATGTTTTAATACCCCTGCCTCAGCGCCTGCATCCATGACCGCATAGATGTCCTCTGAGGTCATGTCGTCTCGGCGAACGGTGGAGATGCCCATCAGTTTAAACAGTAAATCTGCCGCGCCATCAAATACCCAGATGATGGGTTTGAATATAAAAATAAGCATCATCATCGGACGTACAAGGCGTATGGCAATGGGCTCAGCGTAAGTCATGGCAAAACGCTTAGGCATGAGATCGGCGAATAACACAAACACACTGGTGACCAAAATAAAGGACAAAACCGACGCTAAGGTTTCATGACCAATGAGCGCGAGCAGATAGGGGCTGACGGCGGACTCACCAATGACACCGGCCAAAATAGCCACAGCGTTTAACAACACTTGTACGACGGTGATAAAGCTACCGGGGTTTTCTTGCATACCGAGCACATCGAGGGCTCGTACTTCCCCTTCTTTGGCGAGTATTTGCAATTTTATTTTTCGGGCAGAAGCTAAGGCAAGCTCAGAACTTGATACGATAGCGCTTATCGCTATCAATAAAAAAATAGAGATAACCGCACTAAATAAGGTCATGATATTCAACTCTACACTTTTTATACTCAAAACTTTGGCAAACGTTACCAATAATAAATGAAAATATAAAAAGCTGGATAGGGGGACTACAAGTTTTGTTAGTGGCGGATTAGTAGAAATAACCGCGCCTAGGAAATAATTATTTTTGATGTGCCATATTATAAGCCATATTGTAAAATTTAGCTTGTAAATAAGCATCACCATCCTCTCAAACCCATTTAGATTCTAGGGTATTTAATAGCATCAAGGTTACTAAGATATGCTTATTGTTATACGTATTTGCCTTGATTAATTTGCAATCAGCGCCATAATAGAGTCATTACAAATGCATATTAAGCGTTATATTTCCGTTTTATTCTTCACAACACAAGAGGTCATCTTATGACTGATAATGCTCCAGTCTCAGCAATTGATATCGAACAATCCGACATTAAAAGCAACATCACCATTACCAAAGCTGCACAAGATTATTTGGCTGAATTATTAGCCAAACAAGAAACCCCAGGCATTGGTGTGCGTATTTTTGTTGAGCATCCAGGGACGCCGCGTGCCGAGTGCTGTATGGCTTACAACCAGCCGGGTGAAGAAGATGAAGCTGATTTACAAATGCCATTTGAGCCATTTACTGCCTATATTGAAGCGTCTTCTGTGCCTTACTTAGAAGATGCGGTTATCGACTATAATAAAGATCGTTTTGGCGGTCAATTGACCTTCCGTGCGCCCAATTCAAAAGTGCCTAAAGTGGGTGCTGATGCCAGCGTAGAAGAGCGCATCAACTATGTTCTACAATCTGAGATTAACCCAAGCCTAGCGGCGCATGGCGGTGATGTTCAGCTACTAGAGCTTATCGAAGAAGAGGGCGTGGGCCTGACTGCGGTATTAAAATTCGGTGGCGGCTGTCAGGGCTGTTCAGCGGTGGATATGACCCTGCGTCAAGGTGTAGAAGTGCAGCTTAAGCAGCAAATCCCTGAGTTGACTCAAGTGGTCGACGATACGGACCACACCCGCACCGAAAATGCTTATTACAAGTAAACACTATAAATCGATCTGATTAATATGAGGGTCGGTAATAAGTATCATAATAATTAGTCATTATATTTATCAATTAGCTGGGTTATCATTGGATAATCCAGCTTTTTTATGGCTTAATCTAGGGTGGGCAAAAGTTTGGTAAGCTTAGATGGCTAAGCTTACATAAGATAAAAAATAAACCAAGCTGTGCACCCTTTGTGGAGTCACACTCTTCTATCCCCCCATAAACTAAGGAAATGTTATGAGCGAAACGGACAGTCAAAATAGCCAACTTGAGAATAATCAGCGCCTAGAAACCTTAGCGATTCATGCCGGCTACAGTGTAGAGCCGACCACCAAAGCGGTTGCCGTGCCGATTTACCACACCAGCTCTTATGCCTTTGATGACACTCAGCATGGCGCAGATTTATTTGATTTAAAAGTGGCAGGTAATATCTATACCCGTATTATGAACCCCACCAATGCGGTACTAGAAGAGCGGGTAGCGGCTTTAGAAGGTGGTATTGGGGCATTGGCTGTGGCCTCTGGTATGGCCGCCATTACCTATGCGGTACAGACCATTTGTGAAGCGGGCGACAACATCATTGCCGCCTCTACCTTGTACGGCGGTACCTATAACTTCTTCGCCCACACCTTGCCGCGTCAAGGCATCGAAGTGCGCTTTTTTGATCACAAAAATCCAGCGGCCATTCATGACTTAGTCGATGAGAAAACCAAAATGGTTTTTGCTGAGAGTATCGGTAATCCACTAGGCAATATCATTGATATAGAGGCCATCGCAGACGCGGCGCATAAACACGGTGTGCCGGTCGTCATCGATAACACCGTAGCAACCCCTGCAATTTGCCGTCCATTTGAATTTGGGGCGGATATCGTGGTGCATTCATTGACCAAGTATATGAGTGGTACCGGTACTTCAATTGGGGGTGCTATTGTTGACAGTGGTCAGTTTAACTGGGGCGATTATCCAGAGCGCTTTCCTTTATTAAATCAGCCTGATGTCAGCTATCATGGCGTAAACTTCGTTAAAGATGTCGGCGCTGCCGCTTATATTGCCCGTGCTCGCGTGGCACCGCTGCGTAATACTGGCGCTGCCCTGAGTCCCTTAAATGCCTTTAGTATTTTGCAAGGTATCCAGACGCTAAGCCTACGCATGGAGCGTCATGTACAAAACGCTCAAGCCGTGGCAGAGTATCTCAAAGCTCATGATAAAGTGGCATGGGTAAAATATGCCGGCTTAGCGGATCATCCTGACCATCAGTTGGCACAAAAATATATGAAGGGTACGCCTTCTGCCATCTTAACCTTTGGGGTAAAAGGCGGGCGCGAAGCGGGTGCTAAATTTATCGATGCACTCAATCTGATTACCCGCCTAGTCAACATCGGTGATGCCAAATCATTGGCCAGCCACCCCGCCACCACCACTCACCGTCAATTAAATGATGAAGAGCTTGCCAATGCAGGTGTGAGTGAGGATATGATTCGTCTGTCGATTGGCATCGAGCATATTGAAGATATTAAAGCGGACTTAGCACAGGCATTGGCCAAGGCTTAAGATAACACTGACTTTAAAATACAAAATCCCAGACTAGTCTGGGATTTTGTATTTTGTTATTTGCCTTTTTATTTTTACTTTGACTGCTTATTACTTTAACTCATTAGTACTTTAACTCATTATTACTTTAATACTAAGCTACTAAGAACGGGCAGGCAGTACTTGCTGAGCAATACTTTGATACTGCTCAAGGCTCAAACGTGGACCAAACTGTTGTACCACTTGGCTTGCCACCTGACCGGCTAATTGACCGCACTGAGTTAATGTACAGTCATTGGCCAAAGCATATAAAAACGCGCCTGAATAATTATCGCCTGCACCATTGGTATCGATGACGGTATCGACTTTAGGGGTGGCGACTTGAATTAGGCTTAATTGGCCCGCTTCGCTGCGCTCACAAATCATGGTATCTTGCGCGCCCGAGGTGACCACTGCCAACTGGCAGAAGTCGGTCAGTGCTTGGGCTGCCGCTTTAATATCGTCTGCTCCAGTAAAGAGCTTGGCTTCTTCAACATTACAAAAAATCACATCAACGCCATCGCCCAGCATTTGTAGCAGGCCATCTTTGGCAAAGTTGACTACCGCAGGATCAGCGAAGCTTACCGCAATTTTGGTATGGTTGTCTTTGGCCTGTTGACGTAGCTTTTGTAGGGCAGGGTGTAGGCTGGCTGACATGGACAAATAGCCTTCTAGATACAACCATTTACTTTGGGCCAAGGCTTCAAAATCGATATTGGCGTCATCAATCTCACTTGAGGTGCCCAAGAAGGTCTGCATGGTGCGCTCGCCATCTGGGGTAATGGCCACCACACATGAGCCAGTCACGCCGCCTTCTACCGTAGATTTGGTATTGCAGGTGGCGACACCAGCTTGATTTAAATCATCTAAATAAAATTGGCCGGCGTGGTCATTACCAACACGGCAGCCATAAAAGGCTTTGCCACCAAGGCAGGCAAAAGCAAACATGGCATTGGCTGCCGAGCCACCGCCAGTTTGTTTTGAAGGCTGTAGGTCGTTGTTTTCAAACTCAGACAATAACTGGGTTTGCTCCTCCAAACTGGCCAAGGTCATGCTGCCTTTGGCCAAGCTGGTTGAGGTCAATTGTTCATCGCTTAATAGATATTCGTGGTCTACCAAAGCGTTTCCTACAGCCATAACGTCGTACATAATAATTCCAACTTATATTGTGTCAATGAGGGTTTAAAAATCGTGCCGCTATCATACTGCAATTTAGCCAGATTGTGGAGGGCATAGCGGCAGTAGTCTGTGAAACATTGCTGCATTTTTAAGGTGATTGAAAAATAAATAAAAAAAATTAGCAGTTAAACGGGTATGGTTGTAAGTATTTGATTTTATTATAATTTTAAACTGTTTAAAAAATAGACAATTTAAGGTGAGGCCTTGCTGAATCTGTGTTAAATCTTGTCAAGTTTTGAGTTATACACAGAGTTATCCACAGGTGATGGGGGTAACTTTGATAGCCCTTGATATCACAAGGGCTGGCTGAGAAGCTTTTAAAATAAGGGCGCAGCAGAAAAAGCAGAAAAATAGAAAATTTGGCTTTGGGTGACTGGCGCGTCTGGTGATGTTCCACAAAATAAGGCGTTGCCTTTGTACTTGTTTTAAAATGAGTTTGAATTTTTGACCGACTCAAGTAGACTGGCGGTTACTGATTAATAAAGCTTAGCAATACGCTTAAAAAGACACTCTACAGGCTACTTCTAAAGATGATGTCTAAAAATCACATCCAAACCATCTAAGTATACCTATCTATGAGAAAAATTTATTTAATCCGGCATGGCCAAAGCACAGCCAATGCCGGAGGCGAGGCGCAGCCTAATTCACAAATTCCTTTAACGCAATTGGGACACAAGCAGGCGCATTCTGTGGCACAGTGGGTGCAGCACACATTAGGTGATCACATTGAATCCATCAGCGTGTCAAGTTTTTTGCGGACTCAGCAAACAGCGCAGCCGCTATTGGAGAGGGTGGCAATGAGCGCCCAAATCATTGAAGGCTTGCAAGAGTTTAACTATCTGAGCTTTAGCTGTATTGAGGGCAGAGATTTTGCAACTCGGCTGGCGTTAATGGATGAGTATTGGGCAAGCGCACATCCTGAGTACTCGCAAGGGGCTGATGCCGAAAGCTTTGCTCAGTTTTATCAACGTGTGGCAAAAGTACTTAACGACTTTGAGCAGTTTGAAGATGGCAATCATGTGGTCTACACCCATGGCTTTTGGATAAGTATGTTAATTTGGCAGCTACTCGGTCAAAGCGCACAAAGCGATCGAGATGTGGTCAAATTTCGTCAGTTTGAGCAGTCTATTCGTGCCCAAAATGGTGAGGTGTTTTGTTTGACACTGCCTGCCAAACACAGTGGCCAATCCTATCCGCCCAGCATTACTAAAGTGCGCAGCTGTCCGAATCAAAACTCTGATTTGTCAGCGCAATAACCTGTCAGGTAGCTTTATGTCATTAAAGTGACTAGAAAGTGACTGGCTTGGCTTTAAAAAAGTGCAAACGACTCCATTAACTAATATCAGCACGCCCAAAATGCAGCACTTGTCAAAAAATGATTTGACCCGCCTACTAATAAAAATACCATAAATAATATGAGCTCCTCTATGCAAACAAATTCCGCGCAAACACCACCTGCAAAAACACCAGATGTAAAGACAAAACAGATGCAAGCCACCAGTGCTACGCCAGACTTGACCTTACACCCAAGCTTTAAGCTGCTTGAGCAGCGTAAAATTGAAGCGCTGTCTTTAGATGTCCTTATTTGTCAGCACATCCAAACCGGCGCCATGCACTACCATTTAGCGCATCCTAGCGATGAGAATGCATTTTTGGTGGGGTTTCGCACTCAGCCTATGGACTCAAAAGGTGAGGCACATATTCTTGAGCACACCGCGCTGTGTGGCTCAGCCAAATATCCGGTGCGCGATCCTTTCTTTTCTATGATTAAGCGCTCATTAAATACGTTTATGAACGCCATGACAGCAGCAGATTGGACCGCTTATCCGTTTGCTACTCAAAATAAAAATGACTACTTTAATCTGTTGTCAGTCTATCTTGACGCTTCATTTTTCCCAAATTTGCACCCACTGGATTTTGCCCAAGAAGGTATTCGCGTTGAACTAGACGACAGCGATAAGCCGCATTTTAAAGGCATTGTTTTTAATGAAATGAAAGGCGCCATGAGCGGTGAGATTGACCAACTGTATCATAGCGTGGCGCACCATTTATTCCCAACCACCACTTATCATTACAACTCAGGCGGTGACCCTGCAGATATTCCAGATTTGACCCATGCAGAGCTGGTGCAGTTTCATCAAAGCCATTATCATCCCTCAAACAGTGTGATTATGAGCTTTGGTAATATCCCAGTCTATGAGACTCAGGCGAAGCTTCATGACGATGCTTTGGCACAATTTGAGACAGGAAAAAAACATCAGTCTCGCCCTGAGAAGCGTTTAACGGCACCCATTCAAGTCACTGAGACTTATACGGTCGATGAGATTGATAAAGCACAAACCCATCATGCTATCGCTTGGCTGCTGCCTGAGATTACCAATCCCAGACAGCGTTTGGCGCTGCGCTTGTTAGAGGGGGTGCTTATAGAGCATGCCGGCTCGCCGCTGCGTGCCTATTTAGACAGTCATCCTCTGGCCACAGGGCCAAGCCCTTTGTTGGGTCTTGATGACAGTCATTTTGAGATGGTGTTCTATGCTGGTGTGCGAGGCTCCGAGCCTGAGCATGCGGATGCTATTGAACAAGGTGTTTTAGAGCTATTGCAGCAAGTGGCAGATAGCGAGATTGATCCTGAAGCCATCGAAACCATTTTGCATCAGATCGAAATAGATCAGCGCCACATAGGCGGCGACAGTATTCCTTATGGCCTAAACTTAATGCTTGAAGGCTTTAGTACGGCCATTCATGATGGTAATCCAATCGATATCTGGGAGGTGGATGAGCATTTGCAGTGGCTGCGTGAGCAGGTCAAAGACCCCACTTGGCTGCCTGGTTTATTAAAGCAGCATTTATTAGACAACCCGCATCGTGTGCGTGTCACCTTGGTACCTGATGCGAGTAAATCTGCTCAATTGGCCGCTGCTGAGCAGGCCCGATTAGACCGTATTGAAGCCAATTTAACCGAAGAAGATAAGCTTAAATTAAAGCAGCAAGCGGCTGCGTTAGCTGATCGCCAAGCGGCGCCGGATGATTTAAGCTTACTACCAAAGGTGGGGCTTGAGG
This sequence comes from Psychrobacter sp. H7-1, assembly GCF_904846585.1. NCBI lineage: Bacteria > Pseudomonadati > Pseudomonadota > Gammaproteobacteria > Moraxellales > Moraxellaceae > Psychrobacter > Psychrobacter sp. H7-1. The sequence goes on along the minus strand of NZ_CAJHBH010000034.1, from coordinate 9,859 downwards.
ATGTGCCAGAGTCAATTAGCTTTATCCATGGCAAGCAGGTAAATATTCAGCTGGCGGGTGACGACAGTGTCTTGTATCAATATGAGGCGGGTACCAATGGCTTATATTATTATCAAGTGATTATGCCGCTGGCGGATCAAGATGAACTGATTAACCATCCGCTATTGCCGCTTTATTTGGGGCTAATATCTGAGCTGGGTACAGATGAATTGTCAGCGCGTGATTTTCAGGCGCTGCAAGCGGCTCACTCATCTGGGGTAACTGCTCGGGTAAGTCAGCGCACCTCTCCTAAAGATCCGGACAGCTTAAGCAGTTATTTTGTGGTGGCCACGCGCGCCTTAAACCGTAAGCCTGAGGCCATTGACTTGGTGAAGCAGGTGCTTGAGCACAGTATCTTTACTGAGCATGACCGTATCAAAGAGCTACTACAGCAAAGACGTGCCGGCTGGCAATCTCGTTTAGCCAGCTCAGGTCATGCTTATGCGATGCAAACGGCCAGCCGTCACATGAGCCGCCAAGCAGAACTTGAATATGTACGCAGTGGCTTGCCCGCACTTAATGCGTTAAAAGAGTTTTTGGAGCAGGCCAGCAATGATGAGCGTAAATGGGATGATTTGGCTCAGGCATTGATGGTACTGCATCAGCGCTTGGCGAGCTTACCAAAACAGGCGCTGATTGTGTGTGAGCCTGAACAAACTGAGAACTTCAAACACTTAATTGAGCAAAGCTGGGCACAGTCACGCTATACTGGCAAGGTGGCACAAGACTCTCAGGCGCTTGCAGCCAGCATTCCAAGTGAGTACACACAGCTACAATTGTCCCTGACCTCACCTGACACTGAAGGCACGCAAGACAACAGTATAGATAGACAAGCGCCAGACTTAGCGTGGTTAGTCGCCACCAATGTCTATCACAATGCGGCTGTGTATCCTGTGGTACCGGCTGATCATCCAGACAGCGCTGCACTCATGGTTTTAGCCCCTTACTTACGCAATGGCTACTTACACAGTGCCATTCGTGAGCGTGGCGGCGCCTATGGTGGCGGTGCAGGCTATGACGCTAATGCTTGCGCCTTTAAGTTCTTTAGCTATCGTGACCCGCATTGTGCTGAGACCTTTGAGCACTTTGAGCAAAGCGTGGTGTGGCTATTGACCGAGCCGCAGCAGCCTGAGCAGCTAGAAGAGGCCATTTTAGGAATTGTCTCTAGCATGGATAAACCTGGCTCACCGGCTGGGGAAGCGGTGAAATCTTGCTTTGCCGACTTACATCACCGCGGCGAGGCTTGGCAACAAAAAATGCGCGCTAATATTTTAGCGGTAACGTTAGAAGACTTAAAGCGTGTGGCCACCACCTATCTACAAGGCAAGCCAAGCAGCAAAGCTGTGCTTGCGCGGCATGATAAAGAAGAAACCTTAACATCTTTAGGTTTTGCCGTAGAAAAAGTGGCCAGCTAGAGCCAACTAAGGTCAGTTAGATGGCTATCTGCGTTACTAAATGCTAGCTTAGAGGTAAGCGGCCTAGTGTCAAAAAGAGGTGAGTCTTAGGACATCACCTCTTTTTTTGGCAGTATTTAATATTTAATCCACTGAGATGTCCATGCAAGATGATTTATTCCCCGCCCAAGACCCTACCGATTATCCTGATCCTGTGGGTATGCAACAAACCGCGCATACCAAAAGCTGGATAAGCACAGTGGGCTATGCGCTACCTTACGCGCTGGCGTATGTGTTTGCGCCCTCGCAGCTGACTCAAGTTAATTTTCCATTGAGTGGCATTGGGCTATCGCTGGCAGTATTGCTGTTATTGAATATAGTGGTACTTGGGATATTTAGAGCCACTCAAAAACGTCCCCTAGAGAAGATTGAATGTCACCGAATTGGGGTGCTTACGGCATTGTTGACGCTGATAGCCACCTCATTGCTGATGCTGCACACCTTATATGACATTTCAGCTGGCGAGATGAGTATGACTGCTCTGCAGCAAAATGGGGTGCTCCCCATGTTGGTGATTAGTGGCGCCATTGGCTTATTTATTAATTATATCGCAGTCACTTATGGCTTATGGCTGCTACAAAAGCTTGGCTTAAAGCTGGGTTTTTAATCTTAGGCAGATTGCTCTTTACTGTCTGCCTCAAGTACCAATAGCGCTTGCTCCAATAAAGGCACCAGATTTTGAATATTGGGCAGATTTTTACCACAGCCAATAATTCCAAAATGCACCTGATTGAGATAACTGGTAAAGGTTATATTTAGCGCTTGACCATCAAAAACAACGGAAGCCGGGTACAGTGCACTCAGCGCAGCACCATCCCAATACAGTTGCTGTTTGGGACCAGGAACATTGGATATGAGAATATTAAAAGCCTGCTTTTTGGGGTAAGCGCCGGTTAATAAATTAACCCCCTCCCAAGCATAAGTTATGGCACTGTAGTTGATGACCTGCGCCTGATCTAAGCGCCCAAACTTATCTTTACCGATGGTCATACTGTCATGAATGGCTTGTAATCGCTGCTTGGGGCTGGCCTGATCGGTCCCCAAGTCACACAATACCAGTGATGTTTGATTGCCCGAGGCGCTTTGATCTTTTCGAAGCGATACGGGCACAAAGGCAACGAGTGGCTCTTTGGGCAGCGCGTTTTCACTGATTAAATAGCTGCGCAGTGCCCCAGAGCATACCGCCAAGGCCACATCATTAATACTCACATCGAGCCGCTGGGCTAGGCTTTTAAACCGGCTCAAATGGAAGGTATGCGCCATGAATATGCGTGAATTGGATATGCGCTGATTAAGCAAGCTGCTGGGTGCTTGTAAGGTTGAGACATGGCCGGGATCTGTGCGCTGCCTGAGGCCATTTTTGAGTTCAGTAAATACCGGTTTGATGCTGCCCACCTGCTCTTTAACAATACCGCTAACCGAGCGTTTTTGTGGGGTAAGGGCGGCCAGATGCTTTTTATCTCGGCGCATTAAGGCCCAAGGTGGCAAGCTCATCACCTCATGCTGTGAGGCAGATAAAGACCTCTCAACCAAACGCATGGCTGCCACCCCATCCACCAAGGCATGGTGAATCTTAAAATACAAAGCAAATTGTTTTTTTGGCGCAGGCTTTTGAGAGGACTTGGGCTTTGGCTCAGCCTGATTTATAGGTAACTGGTTTGGGTGTAAGGGCTTAGAGGGGGCGATGACATCGACATGATCGGCTTCAATACCCTCAATAATATGACATTCCCACAGCGGGTAGCCCTTATCTAGCATATTGGCATGCACATCCGACACATAACTATATAGGGCCTGTTTTGAATAAGGCTTTGGCAGTACCATGTGGTGAAAGTGATAGTGAATATCTACCTTGTCTGCACTTTTCCAAAAGGTTTGATTGTGCACCACTTGATCAAATGGAAAAGTCGGCGGTGTGGTAGAGCTGCGCATTTGACGCACCAAATCTGCGACAAAATTATTGTCACTATTGTCTGGTATATCAAACAAAAACAGCCCACCGACGTGCATGGGCTGTTTGTGCTTTTCTAATAAAAAAAATAGCTGCTCTACCAAAGATAAAATTCGCATAAAAAACCTTATTAACAGTCTTTAGTAAAACCCGATAAGCCAGCCCTGCCTTATCGCCATTTGTCTTGATGTTCTTAGTCATCATCTAACAGTAAGCTACAAGGCAAGTGGGCTGCAGCGGTTTATTCGCGAATGCCCAACTCTCTTTCGGTACAGATGGTTTCAAGTTGGCCCAACTCATCTTCTAACATCTTGAGCAGGCTTTGAATCTTGGGCAGAGTTTTACTACACGCCACGATACCAAACTCGATGCGGTCCAAATAACTGGCTAAAGTAATGTTCATTGCCTGACCATTAAATAAGATAGAAGCTGGATACAAGGCTCTTAATTCCGCACCGTTCCAGTATAGCTTTTTTTGTGAGCCAGGAACATTGGAAATAATTAAGTTAAACGCATGTTTTTTGGGATAAGCATTGGTAAAAATATTCACAAACTCCCAGCTGTAAGCGACCAAGCTATAGTTGACAACCTCCGCTTGTGACATACGACCAAAGCGCTTTTTGCCATCATTCATGCTGTTATGGACAAGCTTTAAGCGCTCTAGAGGACTGGCCAAATGCGTGCCCAAATTACATAAGATAAAGGCAAACTGATTGCCCGCGACTGTCTCATCTTTACGCATAGAGTAGGGTACCCATGCGATTAACGGATCCTTTGGTAGCTCATTGATGGATAATAAATAGCGTCTTAATGCCCCTGAACATACAGTTAGTACCACATCATTAATACTCACCCCCAAATTATTTGCCACTCTTTTAAAGCGAGCAATGTCATAGGAGTCAGCAATAAAGCGGCGTGAGCTTGAAATGCTTTGGTTTAAGATGCTGGGCGGCGCCTGGGTGGTGCGCACATAGCTACTGTCTTTATCGATTTTTAGAGCATTAAGCAGCTCGCCCATCACCGGCTTGGCGGTTTGTAATTGGTCTTTGATGATACTGCCAATGCCACGCTCTTTTGGTATCACCGACTCAATTTGATGGCGGTGGCGCATCATTAACGCCCAAAGCGGTAAGGTGATGGTCTCATTGGGTGACTGTGATAACGACTTTTGAACCAAGCGCATGGCCGCAATGCCATCTACCAACGAGTGGTGAATTTTAAAATAAAGCCCAAATCTTTTGGGGCGACCGTCACTCTCCGGCTCAATACCCTCAATAATGTGGCATTCCCATAGCGGACGCGCCCTATCTAGCAGGCGACCATGCTCTTTTGAGATATAAGATAATAGCTCGCGCACTCGGGCAGGCTTAGGCAGCGCAATATGGCGAAAATGATGCTCAACATCAAACTCGTCATCGTTTTTCCAGTACGTTAAGTTGTGCAACACCTGATTAAACGGAAAAGTAGGGGGGACTGTAGAGTTTTGCATTTGCTGCACCAAAGACAGCACAAAATCCTCTTGAGCATCTTTGGGAACCTCGAATAAAAACAGCCCACCGACGTGCATAGGCTGCTTTCTTTTTTCAACCAATAAAAACAGTAAATCTACCAATGATAATAGACGCATGACATTCCCTTGCTGTATCAAATACAATAGACGGTCACATAAAGCCGCTTGTACACAGAATAATAATTCATTAAAACACGCTTAAGCTACAGATAGTAAATCAAAAATTAAGTCAATGAAATCTATTTATGAGTCATTAGGTCATTAAGAGATTTGACTTTCATAGTGTTTTTACATTCACCCAAACTCTATCAGATTACTGAAAGAAATAGCCGGTTTGTGGGGAGCTTGGCACCGCCATTTTACGCTTAGGCATACGGCCTGCCAAATAAGAGGCACGCCCAGCCCAAATAGCATGTTTCATAGCATGCGCCATCATTACTGGGTTTTGGGCATTGGCAATGGCAGAGTTCATTAATACCCCATCGCAGCCAAGCTCCATGGCAATCGCGGCATCAGAGGCGGCGCCCACGCCAGCATCGACCAAAACTGGCAGATTATAAGCTTTGGTTTTTTCGACAATCAAACTTAGTGTATGTGGGTTTAATAGGCCAAGTCCCGACCCAATTAAGCTGCCTAGAGGCATAATGGCCACACAGCCCATAGCGGCTAATTCTTGGGCGACAATAGGGTCATCTGAGGTGTAAACCATGACCTCAAAGCCATCGTCAATGAGCTTTTTGGCTGCGGTTAAGGTCTGAGTGACATTGGGATAAAGCGTATCTTGATCTCCCAGCACTTCTAATTTTACGAGGTTGTGACCATCTAATAACTCACGAGATAGCTGGCAAGTACGGATGGCAGTTTCAGCATCGAAGCAGCCGGCTGTATTGGGCAAAATCGTATATTTATCTGGTGAGATGACCTCTAACAGGTTAGGCTGGTCTTTATGTTGACCGATATTGGTGCGACGAATGGCCACAGTGACAATCTCAGCACCAGAAGCCTGAATTGCTTGAGCGGTCTGGGTTAAGTCTTTATATTTGCCCGTACCCACCAACAGCCTTGAGTAAAAGGTGCGGCTACCAATAGTGAACTTATCTTGCTGTAGCACGTCAGTGTCAAAATCTGTGGTACTGTGAGGTAATGTAGAATCCAGGGTCATTGCAGTTGCCTTGTCTTTGAACTTGGTTTTTAGGGTTAAGAGGGAGGTCAATCTTGTCAGGTGGTGGTGGTTATCGATTTAAAATTATAAGCCGATACCGCGCTCGGTGAAACAGTTTTTAATTAATAATGATCTAAACTAGTTGATTATAATTGATAAGTTTAAATAAATAGACTATAAAATATTTTGTAGTTATCATAAATTATAACAAAATACACAGGCACAAAAGAGATAAAATTTGCGTCGTTAGTATAACAAAGGTATCTGGTTTTAGGAGCCAAGCAAATAGCCGATAACACGCAGCGAGTTTGAATTAAACTTGTTGGTATTTAGCACAAATTGTTTTGAGTATGCGGGGCAGTATATTAGGCGATGTGATAGCAGACATAAGAGGCGTAATCCTTTATAATCTTAAAATATATTAATGGTTGTGTATAACCGTATGAATAAAGCTTTAAATATAAAAAGGGTGTGACTATGGATTCATCACGACAATTATTATTGGGTACTTTGGTATTTCTGGGAGGCGGCACTTTACTGTTTGCCATGGTGAATCAGATGGGTACCCCAAGTGACAGTCAAGTAGAGCAAACACCGGTGGCGCAAGTAAGCACCGATAAAAGCACCGCGCAGTCACCAATGACAGCAGATGTGGCCACTGAAGAGCGTATCTTGGCCCAAAAGCGTCTTGAGCGTGAAAAAAAGATGTCTGAGCTTGATCAGCGTACCCGTGAGTTCTTGACTGAGCAAGAAAAAGCGGAAGCGTTGGCGATGCAAAAAGCGCGCCTTGAAAACGAACAGTATCGCAATAACAGCGCTGCTGAACCGGTCACTGATGGCTCACCTGCCGATGAAGCGGGCTCTGAAGTTACGGTGACCAAACCTGTGGTAAAGGCCCGACCGGTTGAGACAGTAGTCGCTCAAGTCACTCCAACGCCGGCAACGCAGACCCAAGCTACCTCCGCGACGCAAACAAATACGGCTAAAGCTCAAGACAGCTCAAAGCCTGAACCCAAAAAGGTGGCCACTCAACAGGCACCAAGTAGCACCCAAAAGCATACCGTACAGCGTGGAGAGGGGCTTATTAAATTAGCGCGCCAATACAATGTGCCGGTTGAGGCCATTTCACAGGCCAATAAATTATCCCATAATGCCTCTATTCGAGTGGGTCAAACCCTTACCATTCCTTCACGCAGTCAAGTTGATCGTTTAGTAAGTGAGTACAATGCCAGCAGTAATAAGAGCACTGCTGCACCTACTAAAGCGGCCGTGACCTCTAAGCCGGTGGTAACCAGTACTGGACCCACCAGTCAAAAAGGTCATGAGGTCAAAGCAGGTGAGGGACTTATTAAGCTGGCGCGTCAATATAATGTACCGGTAGAGGCCTTAGCCGAAGCCAACAACATGAGTACCAATACGTCGCTTAAAGTGGGTCAGACAGTTACCATCCCCTCGCGTAAGCAAGTAGAAAGACTGCAGCGTGAAGCGCAGCAAAAACAAGCCGCAGAGCAAAAAAAGCGTGAGGCGCAGCAGCGTCTAGCAGATGCACGCCGTAAAGCTGCCAGTGGAGAGGCTAAGGGTACCTTTGGAGTGCAAGTGGCGCTGGCTGATAATCAGAAAAAAGCCGATGACATCGTCAAGCAACTGCGTGCTGCCGGCTACCGAGCAACCACCAGTAATACCAGTAAAGGTGTGCGGGTGATTGTTGGTCCCGAAAAGGGCAAAGAAGCGGCCTTGGCGTTAAAAGACAAAATCAATGCCGACTCGCGTACGGATGTGGACAATGCTTGGGTGCTTTATTGGCGCTAAATAGAGGTTTGCTGCAGATCCTAACAGGCATCTAGTTATTACCGTTAATAACCCTGGTTAGCCGTTATATTAAGCCAACTCATACAAACACGACACCAGATGTCGTGTTTTTTTATGTACAAAACTTTGATATATAAGGATTTATTTTTATTTAGTTGTTCTTTGGTAGCCACTTTGGTAGCCATTTTTAATGCTACCTATCCTTTTTATATCATTAAAAAACTATAAGTAAATAGCAACCTTTTAGGCTTACTCGTACTGGTCAGATAATTGGTACTTTATTTTATTAAGAATAAACACTAGTTACTAAAGTGTGAGTAGTGAAGTGGTTAAGCCTTGTCTGTTTATCTGCTAACTCTCGATAGTCACTATATTCTGTTTTAGTTAGTACTCCAGCATCAAGTAAGCCATCAAGGTAGCCATGAATTTTCCCTATTGAATAACTTAAATCATCTGAGTAGTTTGTCAGCTCATTGATCATACCTATGATGTTACTTGCCATTAGATTAACCTTTTATGATGTGTGTTTATCTTAGCATTGCTCAGTTTTTAAAAGTGAAGTTTTCTGAAGTACTTAGACCTTAGGGAAACCTTAGGTTTGTTAGGTTTGAATATCAGGTTTTATCAGGTTCAACCATAACAAAGAATAACAGCTTTAAACGCTCAGCATTTGCCCCTGTTGGCGTTGTTTGTGTCTGATTGATGTTAGGTACTAGCCAGCAAATGGGACGCATGTAAGCCCTGTCTCGTAGTTGTAGCAAAATTCTAGATTGTTTCTAAGTGTAGTTTTCTGTAGTCGCCACTCTTTTTTATAGTGTATAAAAACTATCTTGATAGCTTTGGCAAAAGTCCTTTTTATAGCAGTCCGCAAAACTCTATACGTAGTTGTCACTAAATTACTTTTTATAATGTAAAAGTACTACTCAGCTCTTTTTTATAGTAGTCCGAGAAACTAAATGTAAATGTTAGGCTTTATTAGGTTTTGACCTTTTTATAATGTAAAAAAACTAATGGGCTGGGTAGTAATGATATAAACTTTCAATTTTGCGGTCATAGAAAAACATGGGTAGCAGCGGTCACCACTAGCAAGGCTCTGAGCTTTTAATATGCCCTAGGGTGGGAAAGTGGGGAAAATAGGAAAGTAAGTTGTAAAGCCCTTACTGTATAAGGCTTATAGGATTTTCCTATTTAGAGTATAAAAAGGCAAATAAGGAAAGTTAGTAGTCTTTTAGTCGTTAACCCTCCTTATTTAGCAACTAGTAAACATTACATACAATTTCTGCAATTTTAGAAAATACAGTATCAGGAACTACGGGGTCTAATTTATTTGTTCTATTGGGGCTACCTATATAATTATTATTAACATCGTAATTAGCTGAGGCTATATCAATAGTAACGTCCTTATTGCAATAGAACTTAGTTTGTATTTTAGAATAATCGCCATTAGTTTTGACTGTTTTCCACCAAGCCCTTTTATAAGAGTTTGCGAAGTCTAAAGTTCCGTTCTCATACCTTAAAGGCTCGTATCTACTAGTTTCTTCCTTTATCGAGGTAGAGTCTAAGTAATAATCTAATCCAGTTGTTGCAGTTCCTACGTATATCCAAGGAGAGTCATATAAAGCATCAATCATGGCTTCGGCTTCTCCAGCAGCAGCAGCAGCAGCAGCTTCAGCGTCAGCAGCAGCTCTTTGTGTCTCTATAACTGCTAAATCGCTGCTAGAATAACTATTACTTGCAACTGATTGAGTACAAAGAAGTAGCATAATAGGTATGCTATATAATAATGTTGATCTAGAGTTCATTAATCTCTGGAAATACCCCCATATTTAAAACACTAAATAAGTAGAACTAAGCTGCCATATTAAATTTCTGAATCGGCGTAAAGCCACCATTAGCCATATTGGGTCTTTCGTTATTATAGTGATTGATCCAAG
>NZ_CAJHBH010000033.1:0-34569 GCF_904846585.1 Psychrobacter sp. H7-1 | reverse complement strand
CCTAATTTTAAAACATAATGACCAATTTGGTCGGTAACGCTCTGAGCAACTACGGTAAATCTTAAAACGGAGGATTAATGCTAATACTACGAGGTAATGATTTGTTGTGGGCTTCTCTCAAGCAGGAGCCTAGTATAGGGTGACAACTCCCCTTTAGCAAGCCTTATTTTAAAATAACTTAAAAAAACAGAAAAAGTTACTAAAAAATATGCCGTTAATCGCTGTCAGTGGTGAGTATGCGGCGCTATTCATGTCACAAAATTAGTTATGTTTACCCAAAAATGAGGCTGCATATCTATTAAAATAAGCTTATGATAGTATTAAACAGTAAGGCATATATCATGCAATCAGCCTCTAACAATATGCCACTATCATTGCCATTAACTGCGCAGCTAAGCATGCCCGTTAATGTATCTTTCACTCTGTTTGATATAGGTGTTGCCATGAGCTATAAACATATTTTGCTCGTTACTGACTTACGCTCTGATGCCGACGTTGTTGCCCAAAAAGCCAAATACATTCACTCACGTCAACAAGATGCACAGCTGTCAGTACTACATATTATTAAAGATACGATGGTAGGCTTTGGATATGAAATGGTCCCTGCTGCCAGTCTTTATGATGAGATAGATGATGAGCGCTGCAAAAACGCAAGAGGTGATTTGATTGAGTTTCTCAAGCGAAACGGTCTAGACTGCAAGAGTCAGGAAGTCACCACCGCTATTTCAAATAGCGAGGGTATTATTAACTATTGTCATAAAAACGACGTGGATTTAGTCATTATCGGTCGCCATGAGCGCCATGGTATCTCCGCTTGGATTAACGGCGCGACGGTAGATGCTATTTTGCCCAATGTCTCTTGTGATGTGTTGGTAGTCAGACTAGAAAAGCCGGTAAAATAAAGCTTGACTGTGCTTGAGCCGAAGCGCTGCACCGTCCCATCAAGCCGCCTGGGTGGACAATGAGCGGATAAATGGTCTGTAGCAACAGCCTATAGCCCATTGTGCATAGATAGATAGACATAGACATAGCAGTCTATCAGGCGTCAGGCAACCGCCATAGATAGACGCCGACACAAAAGCAAACCAAGGCCACCGTCCATGCCACCCAAGCTTTGGCCTCAGGTACTGTCCACAGCAGCATGCTGCTTGAGAAGCCCATCATAATACACGCCAGCCATTTTGCTCGGCGTGGCACAGCTCGGCGCTCCTCCCAGTCTCGAATGTACTTACCCATGTGTTTGTGATTGATAAGCCACAAATAAAAACGCTTAGATCCGCGAGCCCAGCACCCTGCTGCGAGTAAAATAAAAGGAGCCGTGGGCATAACGGGCAACACCGCCCCTATCACGCCGAGTGCAAAAACTATAAACCCCAAGATGAGATATAACCAGCGCATGTGGGCATACTTCGAGGGGTTTATGCGTCCAGTATGTCGATACTTAGTTTGCTCAGTCATATAAACTTATAGCGCTACAGCCTGTCCAAGCCCATCACGCTTCGCCAATTGGGCAATCTTGAGTGCCACAGCTGCATCAAAACTTGCAGCCCCCACAGATTTAAATAAGCTGAGCTTGCTCTTCGCCTGCTCATCGCTTAGCTGTAATTTACCATTGACCAAGTCCATTAGCTGGCCACTTAGCTCATCCCAGCCCCAATCGCAGTCAGCATTGTCATCGGCCTGAATTAGGTCACCCGCTTCATGCTTACCGCCCTCTAGATCATCGATTACCACATAGTCACAAGCGGCAATTACCGAATCACTCACCTCTTTCATATGCGGCTGATAAGCACCGACCGCATTAATATGGGCATTGGGTTTAATCTGCTCGATTTCAAACAGCCCTTGGGTGGCCCGTGTGGCCAAATTAATCACATCCGCCTCTGCCACAGCCGCTTCAATAGACTCACATACCTTAACGCTGATACCTTGCTGGGCCCACTGCGGGTAATCAGCAATAAACTGTGCTTTAAACTGCTGGGCTTTATCACCACTGCGGTTCCATAAGTTCACTTGGCGAATGTTAGGACATACGGTTAACACCGCATTAAGCTGCTCATAGGCCATGCCGCCGGTGCCAATGACAGCCACAGTTTGGCTCTCAGGATTGGCCAAGTACTTAGTGGCAACCCCAGACAAAGCCGCCGTACGAACTTGAGTGACATAGATGCCATCCATAAATGCCAAGGTATCCCCTGTCGTAGTATCTGATACAGTAATGGTGGCCACAGTAGTTGGCTTCTGGCGCTGCGGATTGTCTGGGCAAATAGTGACCAATTTGACCACAGCATACTCCTGCTCGCCATCGAATACGACAGAGGGCATGGACAAGTGCGAGCCTTGCTGATGCGTGTCTGAATCTTTATTGGTGGGAATGACCAAGCGCTCGGGCGTCTTGACCCAATTTGGGTGCTCAGTCTGACGGATGAGTAGCTGTTCAATGGCCTCAATTGCCATGGGCATAGTCAGCTGCTGCTTAACGGTTTCCATGTTTAATACTTGCATCATTATTCCTTTATCATTTTATTTATAGATATATTATAAAGGAAGTATGCTAGCAGCACACAGCGGGCGCAAACAATAGGCAAAATGTCAAATTTTGTCAGAATACCTCAACGCTAAGCCCGCTGTTAATACACTACTTTGGGCTATATTGCCTGATCAGATCGTTTGATAACAAAACCCAGCAGTGCCATTAAAATGGTCGGTACTATCCAGCCTAAGCCCAGCTCAGCCATAGGCAGCTTCTCAATTAAGCTGTGCCAAGGCAGTGGACTGCTCACCAAATTGCTCAACATGTCATTAAAGGCGAACAAGGTGGCTGTTCCTACACCGAACACATAGGTCAAAGGATGCTTGGCAATCATAGGATGTATCAAAGACAACAGAACTAAGGCGATACTAATGGGATATAAAAATACCATAATGGGCACCGCTATGGCCAAGATGCTGTCTAGTCCCAGATTTGAGAACAAAGCACCCAGCACAGTGAAGATGAGCACATAAACGCCATAACCAATCTTAGGATAGACTTGATTGGCAAAGCTTGAACAGGCATTAATTAAGCCAATACAGGTGGTTAAACAGGCCAAAATAACAATCATACCAAAGGCCACGTTCCCAGCATTGCCCATCAGTTGCGTGGCAGCACTCGATAGCAGCACCGCTCCATTTTCATAGCCCTCAGGACGATACATACCACGGCCAATCCAAGCCAAGCCAAAGTAAATCAGACCCAAAAATAGACCCGCCACCAATGAGGACTGAATCATTACTTTAACCAACTGCTGGGGCGCCAAAGGTGCCTGACCCGCCGCCTTAGTCGAGCCCATAATGGCATTGGCCAATACCGTACCAAAGGCCAGGCCTGCCAGCGCATCCAACGTAAAATAGCCCTCGATAATGCCCGCTGACAAAGGATTGCTGTTAAATTGCTCTGAGGGCGCATGCACGCTTGGCGTCAGATGCATAAAAGCCAGACCGCAAAGCAGTGCAATCACCCCGAGCAGTACCGGCGTCAATACCTTACCAATGATATCCACCAAGCGACCTGATTTAAGGGCGCATAAATAACACACGCTAAAAAACACCACCACATAAGTAATCAGACTTATGCCCTCGGGCAAGTTTATAAAGTGGCGAAAGCCCATCTCATAACCCACGTTAGCAGCGCGCGGAATACCGTACATCGCACCAATAGACAGATAAATTAAGATGGCAAAAACATAAGCAAATACCGGATGCACTCGGCGCCCCAAACCCAACAACCCTCCACTAGACTTGGCAATGGCAATGAGGCTGAGCATTGGTAGTGCAATGGCAGTAACGATAAAACCGATGACCGCAGGCGTAAAATTAAGCCCAGCATTCATCCCCAACATAGGCGGAAAAATTAAATTACCGGCACCAAAAAAGAAGGACAACAGCATAAACCCTAAGAATAAGGGATTGCTGGCTGAGGAAGAGGGGTTGACTGCGTGATCTTTGTCCATGAAGGGGCCACCTGATTGAATCCGGCACATCGTATATGCACTAAAAAATGGCCAATTGTATAGCAACACCAAGCGTATGGCAAAAACTACTGATATCAGCGCTTTAGCCCCAGCTAAGTAGGCCTTTTACGCACAGTAGCAGCAGCGCTGAGATGCCCAGTCCCAATGCCCCTGCTCGCTTAAGAACAGGATTGGGCATCTTTAGACTCAAGGTCGTGTAGATAATTAACAGATAACTGCTAAAGGGTAACAGCAGCAATACCATGATTAAATAACCAAACCAAGGCCAATGTTTTATGGGCTCAAAATGCAAAGTCAGAGTCAATAGCAGCGCCAAAAGATAACCTAGCATAACAAGACTGGCATAAATGGCTGCCCTATCTAGCAACTTATGACGCCGCCACAATAACCATAAAGCTGGCAGAAGTAATAACAGTAACAGCTTTATTATCATAGTTTTGACGTCTTAGAAGTAAGTTAGGTAAATAGGCTAATGTTGGTCATGTTGTGACTGCTGCTGATCCCAGTCATCGGCCGCTTTAAGCATCTTTTTGATCAGTATCGCCGATAAAAAAGCCACCACAGTGAGCACAACCGCAAAGATTGTAAGCGTCATAAAGAACCCACCGTAACTCTCTACCGCTATTGCTTGGGTCAGCTTAGTCCCTTTATCCAAAGCAATTGAGGTTGAAAACACCGCTCCAATAATGCCGCTCACTGCCATAGCCACCATAAATAGGCTCACTGAAAAACTGGCAATGGCCTTGGGCGCAACTGATAAAATATATGCCACCACCAGACTGCCTACCACCACCTCAGCAAAGGCTTGGAAGAAATGTACCAGTAAAAATATCTCTGGTCTTAAAATGGTATCAGGGCCAATGTGCAATAAAGAGACGGTTAAGATAGCAAAAGCTATGGTCGTTAGAATAAAGGCCACACCCACTTTGACCGGTGTGCTTAAGAAGATATCACGCTTCTCTAAACGATTGGTAATAAAAGCAATCACAGGACCTGCCACTGCACACCATAGGGGGTTCATAACCAACGAGCCTTCTGGCTGAATTGGAATTATGCCAAATAAATCACCACGCATGGTGTTAATCGCCACGATATTCATTGAGGTCATCATCTGCCCGTAGTACACAAAAAAGGCGATACTCAATAGCACCATGATCAAGATAGTTCCCATACGCAGCGCCGTTGATCGGGCAGCTTTGAGCATCAATACCACAAAATAACCTATCGCTGCAGCACTGATGGCATAAACAATGTATTGCCCTATATCCATGTCACTAAACATATAAAATACAACGGCAATCATTAATGCACTAAGCCCAAAAAACTTTAGCCAGCTTTGTACAGAAACCGGTGTTTTATCAATCTCATCGGCATGGGTGACCAAGGGTTTGCGTATCAATAATAGGGATAACACACCCAGCCCCGCCATAATGGCTGAGAGCATAAAGTTACCTTTATAGCCAATAATCAACGTCAAAAACGGAAATACATACTGACCCAAAAAAGCCCCTAAATTATTCACCGAATAGTTAATTGGATATACTTTTTCAAAGTCAGCTTGTGAGGCAAAAGTGGTCTGAAATAAGGTCGGATAATTGGGTGACATCAGCCCGCGGCCATAGCTGGCCAAAGCAATCCCCATTAAACTTAGCGGCACATTGACCCCTACGGCACTAATCATAAGCAGCACATAACCCAAGGTAAAGGCGACATAGCCCACCACCAAGGAGCGGTACGCCCCCAAAAACTTATCACCAATAACGCCGCCAGCAATAGAAAATAAAGTGCCCACAGCACCAAAGGCACCGATAACCATCAAGGTATCAGCTTCACTGTACTGTAATTTTTCTAAGAAAAACGGAGTAAGGACAATCATTACCCCATAAAACGAGAAGCCAAAACCCATTTGGCAAAACATCATTACTAGGTTTCTTTTATTAAACACTGGGTACCTCTCGCATGTGCAATCAAAAAAATAAAGCCACCCAAACGGTGACTTTATTATGGCTGTTAAGTTAAGGATAGATAATTTCGAATTTCGACAGAAATCGGCTATTTTATCTTAATTCGGCACTCATGGTTAAGCCAAATACTCGGTTTTTGATGAAATACTGCGTCTACAAAAAAGGCCACTGATTTTCATCAGCAGCCTGTTATCAATTGCTTGTAAAGTCACCATTAATCTGTGTTTAATGTCCGGTAGTGCCGCCCACCAAGCCAGTGACTGTGCACGCACTCAAAAATATCGAGCTGGTTAGTATAATGGCCAATGCCCGTGTGGTCTTGTTAATTAAAGTTAGCATAGCCGCTCCTTAATTTATAGTGAGCAAACAGGCTCTAAACGGCTCTTATAAACATAAGAGTAATTTTGGCCATTTGGGTAAGCACGCTGTAGCTCAGGCTCATTAAAGGTCTGATTTAACATAAGCGATTGTTTTGGCGCAAACTTAGTGGCCTTGATATAAGAAAAAACAGGCTGATTTTGATACTGTAGTCCAACGGCGTTAGCAGTCGGTACCAGCTTATATTGCTCCATGCCTATTTGCTGATAAGTACCGTCAGCATAGCACTTAAAGCGGTAATTCTGGCTCATGCCATTGTTGAAGCTGACGACTGATGCCTCGCCATTTATCGCTGAGGTCATGGCCCAATAGCCCTCAGATATGCCTTGAGGCAACTGGTAGGCATTGCTAGTTGAATTGGGCGCCATACCAGTGCTGGCACAGCTTGATAAAAATAGGGCGCTACTGATGATGGTAGCAGCTGAAATCTTCATACGATGACTCATAATCGTTCCTCTGATTCAATCCTTGATAAGGAGAAGGTAGGTAAACAGTAACTATTAGCAATTTACTATGTTAGCAATTTACTATATTAGTAACTTACTATGGTAGCTTACTTTGCTGTGCCAATCGTTTACCAACTTAGGTGTCATTGTAGGTTTTTTATGTTTAATCGATAACTGTTGATTGGGTATGGATACCCTGTTTAGCCGTAAACTTAACTAAAAAAATGGCGGCCCCAATATAAAATTGAAGCCGCCATAATAAGGTAAATACAAAATAAAAACAGTAAAACCAGCTGTCCAATGACTTTAGCGATTATAGCGCTTTAAGCTGAGCCATCTGTTCGCTCATCACTTTTAACTGACCTTCAAGTTCCTCAAGCTTGGCTTTTTCTGCAGCAACCACTTCAGCAGGGGCTTTACTAACAAAGCCTTCATTACCCAACTTACGTGCGATGCCATCCGCCTGCTTTTGCAGTTTTTCTTGTGCTTTTGACAGACGACCTAGCTCAGCTGTTGGGTCAATAAGACCTTTCATCGGTACCATCACCCGCAGCTTGCCGACCATACTAGAGGAGGACAATGGCACTTCATCACCGTCATTTAGTATGGTTAGGCTCTCAACTTTGGCCAGCGCTTTAAACTGGTTTTCAATACGATGTAGGCGCTCAGTTTGCTCCGCTGTGATGTTCTCAAGCAGTACCGGCAGACGTACTGCGTTACCCAGCTTCATCTCACCACGGATATTGCGTACGCCAGCGATAAGCTCTTGTAACCAGGTCATATCGACTTCAACTTGAGCGTTGATCTGCAACTCATTGACCTCAGGGAACTGGGCAATCATAATGCTGTCAGTATCTCTGCGCTCTAATAGCGGTGCAATGGTCTGCCAAATCTGTTCTGTCAAATACGGCATGACAGGGTGAGCAAAGCGCATCGCCGTCTCTAATACATGTAGCAGCACATAACGAATCTGCGCCTTACGCTCACTCGATACCGTGTCATCATTTAAGCTGGCTTTAGCAAGCTCCACATACCAGTCACAGTACTCATTCCAGATAAATTCATAAATATCATGGCTGACCATATCTAAGCGATACTGCTCAAAGTGCTGCTTGATATTGGCAATGGTCGAATTTAGACGGCTGATAATCCACTGCTCAGGTAGCTCCCACACTTGGGTATTGGGCGCCTTATCGATGGCCAGCGCAGTACCCTCTTTGTCAACACAGTTCATCAGTACAAAGCGGCTGGCGTTCCAGATTTTGTTACAGAAGTTGCGGTACCCTTCGACACGTTTTAAATCAAAGTTAATGTCACGGCCGGTGCTGGCAAGCGAGGTAAAGGTAAATCGCAGCGCATCAGTACCAAAGGCTGGAATACCCTCTGGAAACTCTTTGCGGGTTTGTTTTTCAATCTTGGCCGCATCTTTGGGGTTCATCATGTTGCTGGTGCGTTTTGCTACCAAAGATTCCAGATCAATACCATCAATCAGATCGATGGGGTCAAGCACATTACCTTTAGATTTTGACATCTTCTGGCCCTGACCATCACGCACCAAACCGTGCACGTAGACCGTCTTAAATGGTACTTGCGGCGTGCCATCTTCATTCTTCATAAAGTGCATGGTGAGCATAATCATACGCGCCACCCAGAAGAAGATAATATCAAAGCCGGTTACCAATACGCTGGTCGGGTGAAAAGTCTGTAGCGCTTTTTGGTCTTGTGATTCATCGCCCCAACCTAGGGTGCTAAAGGTCCATAGACCTGAGCTGAACCACGTGTCTAGCACGTCTTCATCTTGGCGCAGCTCAACGCTGTCATCAAGATTGTATTTGCTGCGTACTTCGGCCTCATCACGTGCCACATAAATGTTGTCATCGTTGTCATACCAGGCTGGGATGCGATGACCCCACCACAATTGACGGCTGATACACCAGTCCTCAATGTTGTTCATCCATGCCATGTACATGTTTTTGTACTGTGCAGGTACAAACTCAATACGGCCATCTTCCACCGCTTCAATCGACGACTTTGCCAATTGCTCTACTGCCACATACCACTGATCGGTTAACCAAGGCTCAACGATAACCCCACTGCGATCACCGCGAGGCGCTTTAAGCTGATAGTCCTCAATTTGATCCAGCCAGCCCTCAGCCTGAGCCTGCTCAACCAACTGCTTACGAGCGTCAAAGCGCTCAACACCGGCATAAGCTTCAGGGGTTTTTTCAAGCTTAGGCTCACGGGTCTGCAGATCTGGATAAATCTCCATCTCAGGCAGTATATGGGCGTGTGCATCAAAGATATTGATAAGCGGTGTATTATGACGACGGCCAAGCTCATAGTCATTAAAATCATGCGCTGGGGTAATTTTTACCACACCGGTACCAAAGTCGCTTTCAACATAGTCATCAGCCACGATAGGCACTACGCGGCCAGTAATCGGCAAGGTAATGGTCTGGCCGACCAAGTGGGTATAGCGCTCATCTTTTGGGTTCACAGCTACTGCGGTATCACCAAGCAAGGTCTCAGGACGGGTGGTTGCTACCACAACATAATCTTTGCCGTCTTGGGTTTTGATAGATTTGTCAGTGAAATAGTAGCGAAAATGCCACAGTGAGCCTTTTTCGTCATGGTTTTCTACTTCTAAGTCTGACAGTGCGGTTTGAAACTTAGGATCCCAGTTCACCAGACGCTTACCGCGGTAAATTAGACCTTCATCATGCAAGCGTACGAATACTTCTTTTACCGCGTTTGATAAGCCCTCGTCCATGGTAAAGCGTTCACGCGACCAATCCACGGATGAGCCCAAACGGCGAATCTGACGGGTAATGTTACCGCCCGACTCTTCTTTCCACTCCCAAACCTTATTGATAAAATCTTCACGAGTTAAATCAGTACGCTTAATACCTTCTGCATTTAAACGGCGCTCTACCACCATCTGTGTGGCAATACCGGCATGGTCTGTGCCCGGCTGCCACAATGTATTGTCGCCCAGCATACGATGATAACGGGTGAGCGAGTCCATAATGGCATTGTTAAAACCATGACCCATGTGCAAGCTGCCAGTCACGTTAGGTGGTGGCAGGGCAATAGAAAACGACTCATCGCTGTTATATTTGGGCTGAAAATAACCACTTTCTTCCCAGCGCTGATACATACCCTGTTCAACTTCACCGGGATTATAGGCGTTTTCAAGTTGTTTTAGGGCCGATTGAATAGAGGCAGTAAGATTTTGATTGCTCATAATAAAAGTGTCTTATTGTTGATGAGAAATTTATAAAATAAAGGCAGATACAAAGACGTTAATGGGTATGATTTTAACGCAGATAGCAGAATTTTGTTAGAGGTTAAGCCAATTTAGCTCAGCACGTCTTGACTTCCTGCCCGCCCTAAAATGAGGGGATCGCTACAGCTAGACGATAAAACAGTTATAAGGGTAATGGCGGCGGGATTTTTGGATTGCCCACAGTATAAACCGCCGTGCCATAAGCAATGGCTTCCACCATACTTCCGCTAATATTGATACTGGTGACCTCCAAGCGCAGACCATAGACTTGATTGTAGCCCAAAAACTGCGCCTCAAGCTTCATGCGAATTACCGCCTCACGCCGAGCCCTATCAAGTAGCGTCTCATAGGTGGTGAGGTTTTTACCAAACACATTAAGCACCCGAGCGACTATCATCTTAAAGTAATCTTGAGCAATCACCACACTGCCCATCACCAACACTGGCTGCGTGGCATCGGCAATGATCGGCTGATAAAAGCGTTCAGTTGAGACAATGATGTGCCCCAGCTCTTTTTCGGTGCTATCTAGACGCTTAAGATGATCATTTTCGTTATAACGACCAAACACCCATCCAATAAAAAACAGCCCAATAAAAACTATATTATCGATAAAAAAGTCAAAAACAGTATCCATGAGCGCCGCCCCCTAGCTTAGGTCTTGAGTAAGACAGCCTGATTGACTCAACTTAAGCGCTCTAGTCATACAGCGTATGGTCTATAGGCGGTAGTGGTGGTACGGCTATAGGCTCAGCAGGCAGCGCGCTTTGAGGTGCACTGCTTGGTTCAGCAACGCTCGCTGGCACCGGATTGGCAATCGCTCTAACAGCAGTGCCATAGACAAAAAGCTCAGAGGCACCTTGAGCAATACTTGAGGTCGAAAAACGCAGTCCCACCACCGCATCAGCCCCTAGCGCCTCGGCCTTCGCCAACATGCGATCTATCGCCTCTTGCCGCGACTCTTCTAATAGCTCGGTATAAGCGGTCAATTCGCCACCCACGATATTTTTTAGGCTGGCAAAGATATCCTTACCCACATGCTTTGAGCGCACGGTACTGCCATACACCACATCTAATCGCTCAGTGATGGTGTAGCCTGGCAGATGTTCAAGATTGGACAGTAGTACGCTCATCACTTACTCGTCAGTGTTAAATAACAAAAACAGCTCGCTTAGATTTCCTTCAATACTATTAGCCATTTGAGCCAAAGCATCGTCATCACGGCGGATAGCGGCCAAATCCTCATCTTCTTCACCGTCCACAGTATCGATACCACTAAATACCATCATCGGTAAAGTGAGCATGGCCACATCTTCAGAGCTGTCTTCATCGCTAAACCAGTCCACATTCTCATCGCCATACATAGCATCAACGAAGCCGATGGACCAAGCGGTAAGCTCTGAGTCGGGTGAAAAATCCATCTCACCAGAATCTTCATCGATATCAAGCGGTAAGGCAATGCCCTCTTCGCTTTGTAAATCTTCTAGAAGCTCAGCACGCCACTCTTTTACTGCCGCTTTCACTGCAGCATCAACTTGGGCATCTTGGCCTTCAAATAAGAGCGACAACCAGTTTGGTAATGGCTTACCGACGATAGTAGCGGTCAAAAATCCGTGGGTAGCCACGCTATCAAGGCCATGTTTGTTGGCATCAGAATCTAAGAAGTCTTGTAGCTCATCTAAGGTCATAGGGGTCTCTTTATTGGGTGATCAGTTGGGTGACAAATTGGGTGATCAGTTGGGTGATAAATTTGGGGTAACTTGGCGTTTGCCATATTAGTATTTGGGCTATGTTTTAAGTAATCTTACCGCTAAACAGCTTGATATGCTATCTAGACTAAGCTCAGTATTGGCTGCCGCTGCTTATCAAGCCATATATCCTCATATAAACAGCAGCAAGCACTGATGAGTCCGCTAAGCCATCACTTAGCATAGACTAAAAGAAATCATTGAGAGATGCTAACTAGAAACGGTGGTGAGGATGAGGGGTAATCGCTTTTGAATGAGCCGCTATTGAGACAGCAATAACAATCTACCTGCGACACTATGACTTGCATGAAGTGATTTACTTGAAGCGACTGAGTTAACATGTCGACCTAAGTAATTACCTTGCAGGGGGTAACAAATGCGGCTAGCACAGGCTAACCGCAGCCATTACTCATCATCCAAGTCGTCGTCGAAATCATCGTCATCTAGATCATCATCGAAGTCATCGAAATCGTCATCGAAGCCATCTTTTAGTTCACGTTCTAGACGCTTTTCTTCTAGCATATTATCGATAAGACGGCGTTTTTCTAGGCTGGTTAATCGCGCAGCTTCGGCTTCGGCCTCATCTACCTTTTTGGCATCATCGTCATCTTCGAAATTATCATCATCGAAATCATCAAGATCATTATCACTCATGTCTTTATCCTCTTATCTTAATGGTCTGATTTGACCGATTGGGTTTGATTGGTCGGATATCAGTTAATTAACACTCAGCCGTCCCAATTCGCGGACAGTTATCAGGCTCATATTTGCCTGTTATTAATTAACCTATACCGGTTATTGTAAAAACGCTAGTTTAATTAAGTTAGGCTATTTAGTTAATAGGTAATAGCACATTTAATTTAGCGCAGAGAGCAATACTGCATTACGCACTTCAATCAAGCGCTGCATCATAGAATCGCTCACTCCTTGCAGTGACGCGCAGTCTCGCTCATATACTGTGGTTGGTTTTTTTAGGTTATCTAATTGGATATAACCACGTAGCTGCTTGATACCTTCGACCGGTAATAACGCAAAAATATCACTGGCTTTGGCTTTATTGTACAGTAGCTGCTCAAGCTTATCTGCGGTCGCCTCATCACTCACCCCAACCATCACCTCAGATGCAAAGCGCTGTAGTTCACGATGCTTAATATAAGTGACTTGATTCAGCATGACGTAAGCTTTGGCCAACATCATCGCTGCTAAAGCAGGACGGCTATGACTGGTACTGCCTACAAACTCTACCACTGCGCCATGTTCATTAAATACCGGCTTATTGTGCAGCTCAATACCAAACAAAATAGGCTGCTTTAGCATCTCATCAATGGTGCGGTGCAGCAGCTGGGTACATAGGGCAAAATAAGGCTCTGACTTTTCATAAGCTAAGGTCGTTAATAGCTTATTGGGGTCATAAAAGCGAATTTGAACACTGGCCACTTCAAAAGCTCTATTGGCCACCAAGGCCTTTTTATTGTCAGCGCTGTTCTCTATTTTGCTTGGCATGCCCGCCTGCAAACTGTCACCCTCAGCATCGGCTGCTGCATTATCATCTATTTTGGCTAAAATGTCTTGTCCTGAAGCTGATGAATTATCCGCTTGTGACAAATTATTTGCATTATCCGCCACACTGCCCTCAGCCCCATCTTCTTGCTTAGACTGAATGTAGTTATTTAGCGCCTGATGAATGCTTAAGCCATCTTTTGGCGCTTCATCACCTAAAGCTGCGCTTTGACTGCGACTGCTGCGCCCGCTCTGAGATTTTTGGGTGATTAGATAGTCTTGTACGTCGCGACTTAGCGCAGCCAACTGCTCGCGCGTAGGACGTGCGATATAGCCATACAATAACCAAATCAGCAGATGGGTAATGAGTGATCCTAAGATAAAGATCCACTGTGACGCAATAATCTCCCCATAACTGGTATCACGCAGCGTCATTTCCACTTTACCAATGACAGTGTCGCTCATAATCACTTTGCGACTGATGGTCTCACCCTCTAGAAGTTGGGCCTGACCGGTTTGTAATATTACCTCATCATCGATGTCTTTTACTGTTAAGCTGGCAACGTTATTTTCACTGGTATATCGACCAGTTAAGACACTCAAGCTAACCTTGTCTTTACTCAGTAAAGGCAGTTTAACTTCGTCAATAAGTTGCACCAGCATTCGTTGTCCTGTTTGCATTTTCAGCTCATCAAGCTGTTGGTCGGTGCTAATAAGCATCAATGTGGTATGAATCAAGAAGCTGATGAGAATAATTATGGCAAACAAGCCTTGCCGTGGCGCTAAATAGGTCATGTTATGCTAAACTTTTGTTAATAGGTAGGGGGTGCCCCATTTTTGAGCACGCTCTATTATTCCTAATCTTGCTTACGCTTACAAGGGGCTTAGCTCGCCATGACAAAAAATACTACAACTAATCATCAAAATAACCCAAATTCAGCAACTTCAGAGGCAGCCGCGACCCCCCTAAATGCCACGGCTAACTTTGCCCGCTTCGGCTCAGGCATGACCGCCCATCTAAAAGCATGGATTACTGCCTTACAAAAAGCTAACGACTTGCTGCCAAGCAATTTGCGTTTTGATGACGTAGATTTTGAACAAGGCGCCAATGACCAAGGCAAAATCTCGCTCAGCCTTATCGAGCAGCTGGAGGACTTGCCAGTTTTTGCGTTATCTGTGGTGGTACAAAAGCAGGCTTTACGCTCATCAGGCGGCAGTGAGTTGGATAAAAAAAGCGACTTTGAAGCCCACATCGCTGAGTGGGCGCAGCAAAACCCTTTGTGGCAAATTATTAAAGTGGTGCGCAGTACCGATGAGCTACAAGACCACTCAGGCAGTGACCGCTTAACCTCAGTACTCACTTACCGCTATATCTTAATGCCGAGTGACACCACCATCATGCAGCCCGGCAAAAAATCTGCTGCAGCCCGTCTGCTTGATGAGGGTATCACCGCCCATCTGCGTCAGTTTATCAATACCTTACCTATCACCAGTGACTTAGGCGGAGATGCGGCCATTGACTGTCATATTGTGTCACTAGCCAAGATGCTACGCCCGCACCGAGTGGCCGTATTTGATATGGACTCAACCTTAATTGAGCAAGAAGTCATTGTTGAGCTGGCCAAACACGCCAATATTGGTGATCAAGTCAGCGAAATTACTGAATCGGCAATGCGCGGTGAGATTGATTTTGACACCTCATTTACTGAGCGTGTAGCGCTACTTGAGGGCTTATCGACCCATGCTTTAGATGACATTCAGCAGCAGCTTACCTTATCTGCTGGTGCCCGCACTTTGCTTGCCACCTTAAAATCCTTGGGCTATTACACGGTGCTTGTCTCCGGTGGCTTTACTTATTTTGCGCAGCGTATTGCCCAGGAGCTGGGTATCGATGAGGTGTATGCCAATGAGCTGGATATCGAAGATGGTGCAGTGACTGGCAACGTACAGCTGCCTATCGTCAATGGCGAGCGCAAAGCGCTGATCGTAGAGCAGGTCGCCAAGCGCATGCAGTTGCCTTTATCTCAGGTTATCTGTGTCGGTGATGGTGCCAATGACTTACCTATGATGGCCATTGCCGACTTAGGGGTGGCGTATCATGCCAAGCCCATCGTACGCGCCCGTGCCGATGCGGCCATCAATGCCACTGGACTTGAGGGTGTGCTCTACGTGCTCGGTTACGCCGCTCAAGACTTGTTATAAGTCTATATTATAGTCATGATTATAGTTATGGTTATCGTCATGTGTGATAAATAACCGGCAACATACACCAAAAGTCTATACCTTAAAAAAACCGGACCCTACCTACTTTATTGTGGCGCTAGCGTCTGGTTTTTTTATTTGCTTTTTTTATCAAAATAAGGTTACCGCTTTGTTTCTGTCAAAAATCCACAGCGGCACTTTTGGGCACCAAGTTTTTACAAAAAATATTTTTTTAGCCGATTTTATGCACCTTAGATATGCTCTAGGCTTAGCGATGCTGTCAAATTTTTAGCAAAATTAAACGACAGTCATTGTCGTAAGTTCTATAGATATTCTTTGTATTTTAATAAAACATGGGCATAATAACTATCAACCAATCGCAACATTCGACTCACAACACACCGCTTTCGTGTTGTATCTGTTGACCGTTCATGAGGCAAATAAACATGGCAACTCTTACCATTATGGCAACCAGTCAACCTGGGCTTTATGGCACTTTATCCTGGTCTTCTTTAGGCTATATGCTTTTGACTATAGGCGTATTAGCTACTTTATTATCAGGCCGCCGCTACTTAATGGGCTATATGGCCGCAGGCATGGGCTACTGGCTGGTCATTGAAGTGCTGCAATCTATCGTGGTGACTGTCACATCTATGAGCAGTGGTTATGGTTACTTAAGCGCTTTTATTCTCAGCATTGTTTTGATGGCAAGCTTCCTTGCTTATCGTTACAAAAAACAAAGCGTTACTATGGCGCAAAAAACTGGGGTAGAGACATTAGACCGCCGTGGTCGTCCTGTGGCCACCCTTGCTAAATCTGGTATCGCTCAAGACAAATATATTGAACACACACCTATTTATAATAACTACAAACCACGTTTTCGTAATTAAAACTTATTAATCAAATATTTAGCAATCATAACCTTATCTATTTAAGCCCCACCGTTTGATGGGGCTTAGTTATTGTAGCGGCTGTCAGCGTAGAGCACGGGGCACAGTCGCTATAAGGTGTTACTTAGCTTTGCAAAAAAGCTCACAATTGGCAATACTAAATCACAAGGATATGTTCTAAAATGCCTGTATGTTATTCGCTTAACTTATCATTTGATTGAGTGTTTGATCGAGCGATTATTTGATCAACTTACAGCTTAGCTTATCTATTGCTTAATGGCTTGCCCAATCCTTAATGTGTTGTTAGCTTTCACTCACTGGAAAATTTTGGACCTTATTATGTTTACTCTTCCTATCCTAAATATCAAAGCCAACCCTTTAGATGCCCTACTGGCCGCTGTTGGCTATCGTCTGGCTATGCTGGCCAAAAGTGATGATCCTAACATTGCTAAAATCCTAAATGACCGCAAAGTAAGCATTGAGCTTGGCAGTAAAGCGGACGGCGTGGCTCGCTATTATGTTTTTGATAATGGCAGTTTTAACCAGTATTCAGGTAGCGCCAATAACCCAAGCTTACGTATTGATTTTAAAGACTCAATGACTGGCGTAAAACTATTAACAGGTGGCAATGTGGCAGCATTTATGACCGCCATTCAAGACAAAGAATTGGTTATGGAAGGTGATTACAGCCTACTTATGTGGTTTAACCAATTGGCCAAGCACATCGTGCCAGAGATTCCTGCAGAGGTAAAACCTTTATTAGAAAAGGCGCGTCCTTTGGCCGAAAAAGCGCAAGGTGTTGCCTCACAGCTTATCGGTATGGCAAAACATAAACTGTCTAAATAACTAAAGTGGTCTAAAGCTTAGATGGCTAGACTCTAAAACGCCTTCTAGATAGATAACTTTTTAGTTTTTAGATAGTTACTGCCGTCAATAACCCCTCCTATCTTAAACCGCCTAAGCTTCTTGTCATAAGCTTGGGCGTTTTTTATGGGTGCTATCGACGCTTAAACGGTTAAGCGTTTTGTATTTTTTTATCTTGCTAATAAAATGTTACAATTAGGCTAATTTTTTATATTTGACCCTACCCCAGTTAACAAAGGAATGTTTTATGAGCTTTTTGGCCACCTTAAAAGAACCAGGCACCAGCGTTTGCTTAAAAAATGAGCCGGCTCAAAGCCCGAGCCTACATGACCATGCCCCCTCTACGGCTGCTATTAGCCGCGAATATATCGCCAATCTTTTTGATATGCCATTTATGGATCTGCTGCTAAAAGCTCAAGGTGTGCACCGTCAGCACTTCACTGCCAATGCCGTACAAATCAGTACCCTGTTGTCGATTAAGACCGGCAACTGTCCTGAGGACTGTGGCTATTGCTCTCAATCTGGCCACCACCGAGATACTACGGGGCTACAGGCCGAAAAACGTCTTGAGATTGATAAAGTCATCGCCGCCGCTAAGCGAGCTAAGGCTTCGGGCTCTTCACGCTTTTGCATGGGTGCAGCATGGAAGCATCCGAGTGCCAAAGATATGCCTTATGTTGCTGAGCTGATTAAAGAGGTTAAGGCTTTAGGACTTGAGACTTGCATGACGTTAGGTATGCTCACCGCTGAGCAGTCAGAGCAACTGGCTGAAGCTGGACTTGATTATTACAACCATAACCTAGATACCTCTCGGCGCTATTATGATGAGGTGGTGAGTACACGCAGTTATGATGAGCGCTTGCAAACCATCGATCACGTACGCAAGTCAGGTATCAATGTCTGTAGTGGCAGTATTGTGGGCATGGGTGAGAGCCGTGAAGACCGTATTGATTGGGTGCTTGAGCTGGCCAGTATGCCGCTACCCCCAGAGTCTATTCCAGTCAACTTATTGGTGCCCATTCAAGGCACGCCTCTTGGCGATAAGGTGCTTAGTGAAGGCCAGCTGCCGGTGCTAGAGTGGATTCGCACCATCGCGGTGACTCGTATTTGTTGTCCCAGCAGTTATGTACGGCTATCGGCAGGACGTGAGAGTCTGTCTGATGCTGAGCAGGCTCTAGCCTTCATGGCAGGGGCTAACTCGTTTTTTTATGGCGATAAACTGCTCACCACCGGCAATGCCAGTCAATCTAATGATGATAGAATGATGCAGATGCTTGGACTTATCCCTGAAGCACCTAAGCCGAAGCTTACTGTGATTGATGCGCTAAGTGGTCATCAAAGTCAGCTATAATAGGGGGATCAACCCTTAACTGAGTAATGTGATTATGCCTGAGTATTTTAATTGGATAAAAGCGGCGCACGTCATCTCTATGGTCTGCTGGTTTGCGGCTATTTTCTATCTGCCACGGCTGTTTGTATACCATGCGATGAGTGAAGATAAGGTGAGTCAAGAGCGCTTTGCAATTATGGAGCGTAAGCTATATCGCGGTATCATGACCCCATCTATGATAGCCACCTGGGTATTTGGTCTATGGATGCTTAGCTTGGGATGGGAGGTGTATAAAGCCCAAGGTTGGCTACATGTGAAGCTACTACTGGTGGTGCTGTTGTCAGGCTATCATGGCATGTGCGGGGCTTACCGAAAAAAGCTTATCGACAATCCTCAGTACAAAACCCATGTGTTCTGGCGCTGGTTTAACGAAATCCCTGTGTTTGTGTTGATCGCTGTGGTGGTGCTGGTTATCGTCAAACCCTTTTAAAATCTTAAAATAAAAAATAAACCCAGAGTGTCACCCTCTGGGTTTATTTTTTTTGGCGTAATATACGACTCGGTGAGCGCTTAGCTTAAGTGTCATAAGCTAGGACGAATCACATTATAAGTATGCGACACATCATACACTTTATAGCGGGCCGGCTCATTGCGCCGCTCTCCGGCATAACTTAATATCAGTGCTTGATTGTTAGCACGGTTGAGCCAGCCTACGAATAAGCCGCTGTGCTCGACATCATTATAACTGTGATTGATATAATACAGCCAATCGCCCGGCTGAATCTGATTGGTATCGATAAAGGGGCCAACCTGATACGCTCCCTTAAACACCGTTTCACGTGCCACGCCGGCTCGATTAAAGGCCGCATTTAGATAGTCCCAGCACGAGCCTTTAATAATCTCCTTATTATCAAGCGCCATCTGTCGTGCCACTTGCAATACTTGCTTGCTGGCAGGTGCCGCCACTTGTTCAGCGCGGTACAGGGTTTCTATGTAATCGCTATCAATATTAGGCGCTGCGGCGTAATTTTGATAGAAGCTTGGATGCGTGGTATTTAAATAGGCAGTGCTTAATGGGGCTCGTACGGCAGGGGCTTGCGCATAGCTTTGGTTTTTTGTGCGGATTAAATCTGCCAAGTCATCGGCATGTAGCATAGGGCTTGCCAGCAGTGTCAGCCACAAAGCTGAGCGCACCCAAGGCTTGGACTTAAGATGATAACGCTGATGGGATAAAGTGTTAAAGGCGCAACGGTTATTCATGTTTAAAGTGGACACATCCATGTGACCCTCCTTAACAAATAAGCTAATTTCAAATAAGGCAGCCATGTCACTGCCTTAACATACCGCTTAAAATATAAACCAGTTAACGCCCTAAACTCAAGAAGATTGCATCTTAATATTGGCATTGCGCTTACCAAGGCTTTGGCCTTGCAATATGGCCTGCATCACTTCAGCCTCTTTTTGACTCTCGAAGCCTGAAATCTGATAACGCACACTGCCTTTATCATCACAGATGATCAGCTGAGTACCTGTAACACTAATACTATTATCGGGTTGCACCGCCACTTGTTGGGTCTTACCCAGCAGATTGTGTACGAAGCCACCTGAATACACCTTTAAGATACCAGAGCAAATGTGGCTATTATCGATTTTTTGCTTATGACGCATCTTATTAAACAAAAAGCTTCCCACAATCAAAACGGCTAGGGCTCCAATGGCCAAGCGCTCAGGCAGCAAGCTCATTGCCATGGCCACACCCACAGCGCCGATTAATAATGCCACCCCAAACCAAAACAGCCCATCTGTACCGCCTTGGGCTTTACCCGATAGCGTAATATTAGCGCCATTTTCAGTCACTTGTAGCATAATTAACCCATAAAAGTTAGCAGTTTATAACAGGCTTACCAGCCCAGCGCAGTTTGTTGTAGTTTTACCAAGTCAGCAATGCCTTTTTCGGCCATGGCCAGCATTTTATCGGCTTCTGCACGGGTAAATGGCTTCTCTTCAGCTGTGCCTTGGATTTCGATAAATTCACCCTTTTGGGTCATTACCACATTCAAGTCAGTATCACAGCTGGAGTCTTCTTCATAGTTCAAATCCAGTAATACCTCACCGTTTTTGACACCGACAGAGACCGCTGCCACTAAGCCAATTAGCGGATCGGCTTTGAGTTTTTTCTTTTGCTGCAGCACCTCTAGCGCATCAATAAGGGTGATGGCTGCCCCAGTAATACTAGCGGTACGGGTGCCACCGTCGGCTTGCAGCACATCACAATCTAGATAGATGGTATTCTCGCCAAGCTTGGTTAAATCCACCATAGCTCGTAGGCTACGCCCAATAAGACGTTGAATCTCTTGGGTGCGGCCAGATTGCTTACCACGCGCCGCTTCACGTTGGTTGCGGGTATTGGTGGCTCGAGGTAGCATGCCGTATTCTGCGGTGACCCAGCCTTGGCCCTTTCCTTTTAACCAACGTGGCACACCGGCCTCCACACTGGCGGTGCACAAAACTTTGGTGTCACCAAAGCAGACCAGTACAGAGCCTTCAGCATGTTTGGTGTAATTACGCTCAAAAGTCACTGTGCGCAGTTGGTCAAGCTCGCGGTTATCTATACGCATTGCTACGGGGTATCCTTTATTTATCATTTATAGTAAAAATTGGGTATAAAAATCAGGCCACAATCGAAAAAAACCTTCAATTTCGCCTTCATCGTAACTTGATGACCCTGCAATAGCAAGGCCAATGCAGGGTCTTAAGCAAGAGTTATCGGACGGCAGAGCTGTCCGTCATAAGTGCTTATTTTAGCAGTTATCTGGCTATTTATAAGCAGCATATGTAAACAACCTACCAATCTGATTATTCTAAGCCTTCGATCTTACGCAGCTCTTTACGCAGGATTTTGCCAACGTTTGACTTTGGTAGCTCATCCACAAACTGCACATGACGCGGGCGCTTATAACCAGTTAACTGCTTTCTACCGAAGTCTAGCAGCTCTTTTTCGGTGACACTGGCGCCTTTTTTCTTGACTACGAAGATTTTGGGATCCTCACCGCGCTCATCATTAGGAATACCAATGGCACCTACTTCCAATACAGCAGGATGCTGCGCCATAGCCTCCTCAATCTCATTAGGATATACGTTAAAACCTGACACCAAAATCATGTCTTTTTTACGATCAACGATTTTGATAAAGCCTTTTTCATCTAAGATACCGATATCACCTGTTTTGAAGTAGCCATTTTCGGTGAAAGCCTCTTTGGTTTCTTCAGGACGATTTTGATAGCCAACCATCACTTGTGGGCCCTTCACACAAATCTCACCGCGCTCACCAATCGGCATGACCTGACCGTTATCATCGATTAAGATAATATCGGTATCGGGGGCAGGCACCCCAATTTTGGCGGTGAATTCAGAGATGTTCATGGGGTTAAAACTGACCACAGGCGAGGTCTCAGACAAGCCATAACCTTCTACGATAGGCAGACCAGTGGCTTCATGCCAAGCTTTTGCGACGCTGGGTAGAACAGACATGCCACCGCCAATGGAGGCTTTTAGGTTTGAAAAATCCAAATCTTTGAACTTCTCATGATGCACCAAGCCATTGAATAAAGTATTGACAGAGGGGATAAAGGCCGGCTTATACTTATCAATCTCTTTAATCAGGCCATCTAAGTCGCGTGGATTTGGAATAAGTAGGCCGGTATAGCCTTTATACATGGTATACATACCGCACACCATAAAAGAGAACACGTGATATAAAGGCAGCGCTGTGAGGATAACTTCAGTGCCATTTGAGTCACCAAAAGCGGCGTCCATTACCGCATTGATCTGTAGCATATTGGCAATTAAATTACCGTGCGTTAGCATAGCGCCTTTGGCTACCCCTGTGGTGCCACCCGTATATTGCAGCAAAGCCACATGACTTAAGTCTAACGTAGGACGCTGATATTCATGAGCGGAAACCGACTCTAAGGCGTGCTTATAAGACACACTACCGGGCAATGAATAACTGGGTACCATTTTTTTGATATGGCGAACGACCGTGTTGACCACAAAGCCTTTTACCAGCCCCAACATGTCACCCATACTACAGATCACCACATGCTCTACACTGCCTTTGTCTGTTACATCTTCAAAGGTCTTGGCAAAGTTTTCTACGATAAAAATCGCTTTAGCACCACTGTCATTGATTTGATGTTCAAGCTCATGACTGGTATACAGTGGGTTCACATTGACCAAGATCATACCTGCACGCAATACGCCTAAAGCTACCACAGGATACTGCAATACGTTGGGCATCATTGCTGCCACTTTATCGCCCACCTTTAGACCCAGTGACTGTAGATAAGCGGCTATCTGACGGCTTTTGGTATCCAGCTCACGATACGTGATCGAGCCACCCATACAGATATAAGCATCGCGATTACCAAAACGGGCGAAGTTACGTTCAAATACTTCTAATAAAGAGGTGTCATCGGCGGGGCGTTCGATTTGTGAAGTAATGCCATAGCGCTCATAAGATTCAAACCAAGGACGGTCACTGGGGATATCAGGATAAGTAGGATAGGTTCCGTGAAGATCACTTAGCTGAGTGTTCTGGGTAGAATTTGAAGCTGCTGTCATGGCATTACCTGTAATATGAAGGGTTGGTTAATTTTATATAAATTTTAGTTGGTTTTAGAGAGTAAAGTTATGATCAAGATTTTAGCAAATTAACTTTTTAGACACTGTTGTTTGGTGATGTCGTTTAAATAATTTTACTAAAATAAACGTTTGTGTCTTACGGATTACCGTGGTATTCAAGCGACCTCTGTATTTTAGGCCTGTACTGCCTATCGTACGGGCAATAAGGCTATTTTTTACTGATTTTTTAGACAAAAAAAGGATACGATTAATGCTCGTATCCCTTCCTTGTGAACTTTTTAATTGTACTCGTTAACCAATCAAACTTAAAGCATGAGATTGACACAGCGTGTATAGTTAATATTAAGCTTTACTTTTCGCCGCTTCCATTTCACGCAAATCTTTACGTAAGATTTTACCCACGTTCGATTTAGGCAACTCATCAACGAACTCAACAATGCGAGGACGCTTATAGCCAGTTAGGTTTTCTTTGGCGTAATCAAGTACTTCTTGCTCAGTTAAACTGTCATCGCTACGTACTACGAAAATTTTGGGCTCTTCACCACTCTTATCACTGTGCACACCAATCACACCGCACTCTAAGATTTTTGGATGGCCACTCATCACATCTTCAACTTCGTTAGGATAAACGTTGAAGCCTGATACAATAATCATGTCTTTTTTGCGATCAACAATCTTAAAGTAACCGTCTTCATCCATCACCCCGATATCACCGGTACGGAAATAACCGTCCTCAGTCATAACCTCAGCAGTGGCATCTTCACGTTTCCAGTAGCCTTTCATTACCTGTGGGCCACGCACACAAATCTCGCCGCGCTCACCGATAGCCACTTCATTACCTTCATCATCAATAATGGCCATATCCGTTCCAGGAAATGGGACACCGATGTTACCTGGGAACTCATCTAATCCCAGTGGGTTGGCTGAGGCCACAGGTGAGGTTTCTGACAGACCGTAACCTTGCACAATGACGTTACCTGTACCCGCTTTCCACTTAGCTGCCGTGTCTTTTAGCACCGCCATACCGCCGCCCATAGACATCTCAAGCTTGCTATGGTCAAGAACACGGAAGTGCTCACTGTTAATCAAACCGTTAAATAAAGTGTTCACCGCAGGGAAGAAAGCAGGTGGATAGTCTTTGTAAGCTTTAATTAAGCTTTTGCCATCACGGGGGTTTGGTACCAATGAGCCAATGCAGCCTTTATATAAGCCATACATACCGCATACGGTGAATGAAAAGATATGATATAGCGGCAATGCGGTCATAATAACCGGTTGCTCATTTCTTTCGATGAATTTATCAAAAGCATTACCAATATAAGTATCGGCCTGTAGCAAGTTGGCCACTAAGTTACCATGGGTAAGCATAGCGCCTTTGGCCACACCTGTGGTCCCACCGGTGTACTGTAATACCGCCACATCATCTAAGCCAATATTGGTTGGGCGTTTGTATTTTTTGGCAGCGCCTACTTTAAGCACTTTTTTAAAGCTTACACTGCCAGGAATGTTATAATCTGGCACCATTTTTTTAACGTAGCGCACTACAGAGTTAACGATAAAGCCTTTGACAGGGCTCATCAAGTCGCCCATTGAGGTCACCACCACCTGATCGACCATCTTTTTGCCAATGTCTTCATAAGTCTTGGCAAAGTTTTCTAACAAAAACAAGACCTTGGTCTCAGAGTCAGATAACTGGTGCTCAAGCTCATGGGCGGTATATAAAGGGTTTACGTTAACTAAAATATAGCCTGCACGTATAATACCAAGTACCGTTAACGGCATTTGTAAGATGTTGGGCATCATCACGGCGACTTTATCGCCTTTTTGTAGGCCAAGTGACTG
The DNA here is from genome assembly GCF_904846585.1 of Psychrobacter sp. H7-1. Classification (NCBI taxonomy): domain Bacteria; kingdom Pseudomonadati; phylum Pseudomonadota; class Gammaproteobacteria; order Moraxellales; family Moraxellaceae; genus Psychrobacter; species Psychrobacter sp. H7-1. Next base: position 9,465 of record NZ_CAJHBH010000033.1, on the reverse strand, counting down.
CAGATAGGCGGCGACTTGGCGACTATAGCGCTCTAAATCATTATAAGACAGCTCTTGATTCATGCATACAAAAGCGGTACGGCCTTCATGCTCAACGAAGCTGTGCTCAAGAATATCGATTAAAGAGGTGTTGGCGGCGGGCATTTCAAAGTCGTATTGCATACCTAGTTTTTCATAGGTCTTTAGCCAAGGTCTATCATTACGACGAAAATGACTTTGTTGATTTTCCATAATCTATAAAACTCCAAAAGTTGTGCTAAATAAGGCAGATAAGGCCGAAATTTATTGTTCAATAACAGATAAATAACTATAACGCTGATTGTTAAATCTAAAATACACTATTTAGTTGGCTTATGACAACAACATTGTGCATTAATGGCTGCAAAATAAGGAACTGACTGTTCACAAATAATAACAGAGACGCTTACGTCATCAGTTGACGTTTAGTGCTTAAAGTGCCTTTTTTATTGGGATAATATGCTTTACGATAGGCTTACTTTATAATTTTAATCATTCATGATTGCTCTTTTTTAACCTGTTAGCGCCTAAAAGATGATTAAATAAGCTTTTTTATAGGGCTTAATAATCTGTTTTTTATGCCAAGGTTATTCGCCTGTAGACGCTGCTAGGCTACGTACCAACATTTAATTTAAAAATATTAATTTAACAATCGTAAAGTGCTCAATGAATAAAATTGACCGCATAGGCAACCTTAAACTTAAAGGTTTAATGTCTATAATCGAAACCATGACCCCCTTTGTTCTTAAAAACTTTTATATGAAATAAGGCAGAAGCTTTTATTATGTCTGATATTACAACTCCCGCGTCTGTAATTCCAAACGAAGCGATGGATACCCGCTCTGTGGCTGAATTCACCGAGCAAGCTTATCTTAACTACGCCATGTACGTGATTATGGATCGTGCGCTGCCACACATCGCTGATGGTCTAAAGCCGGTGCAACGCCGTATTATCTACGCCATGAGCGAGCTTGGACTTAAGTCTACGACCAAACCCAAAAAATCTGCACGTACAGTTGGTGATGTGTTAGGTAAATACCATCCTCATGGTGACACGGCCTGTTATGAAGCCATGGTATTGATGGCTCAGCCGTTTAGTTATCGCTATCCACTGATCAGCGGTCAAGGCAACTGGGGTAGTCCAGATGACCCAAAATCCTTTGCTGCGATGCGTTATACCGAGGCCAAAATGTCAGCCTATGCCAACACCTTATTGGCTGAGCTGGGGCAAGGCACAGTCGACTGGCAGGACAACTTCGACGGCTCGATGCAAGAGCCGGTCACCTTACCTGCCCGCTTGCCCAACATCTTATTAAATGGCACCACAGGTATCGCTGTGGGTATGGCAACGGATATCCCGCCGCACAACTTAAATGAAGTGGTGCGTGCCGCCATTCGGCTGCTAAAAAACCCAGATTTATCGGTCAAGCAATTAACCCAGTCTATTCCTGCCCCCGACCTGCCCACTGCTGCTGAGATCATCACCTCTAAAAAAGACTTGCAGGCGATGTATGAAACAGGGCGCGGTAGCTATAAGATGCGCGCGGTTTATCATGTCGATCAACAAGAGAAAAATCTGGTCATTATCGATGCCTTGCCGTATCAAGTCTCAGGCAATAAAGTACAAGAACAAATTGCCAAGCTTATGATGGATAAGAAGCTGCCATGGGTGGTGGATATCCATGACGAATCAGACCACGAAAACGCTTGCCGTATTGTGCTTGAGCTGCGCTCTACTCGTGTCGATGTGGCGCGCGTGATGAGCCATTTATTTGCCAGTACTGACCTTGAGAGCAGCTACCGGGTCAATATGAACATGATTGGCTTAAATGGTAAACCGCAGGTCAAAAACCTCAAAGAAGTGCTAGAGGAGTGGCTGATCAGCCGCCGCCAAGTGGTTACTCGCCGGGTACAATTTAGATTGGATAAAATTGACAAGCGCTTACACATTTTAGCCGGTCTACTTATCGCCTATCTTAATATCGATGAGGTGATTCGCATCATTCGTGAAGAAGACGACCCCAAACAAGAGCTGATGGGCAAATATGACCTCAGTGACATCCAAGCCAATGCCATTTTAGACATTCGTCTACGTCAATTAGCACGCTTAGAGGAGATTGAACTTCGCTCTGAAAAAGACGCATTAGAGGCTGAGCGTGCCACGCTACAAGAGCTATTAGATAATCCTGAGAGCTTAACTCAGCTTATGATTGAAGAGCTTGAAGCGGATATGAAAGAGCATGGCAATGATCGTATGTCCTCTGTGGTTGAGCGTGAGGAGGCCACCGCATTAAAAGAGTCTGACTTGGTGCCAAGCGAGCCGATTACCGCCGTATTGTCTAAAGCAGGTTGGATTCGTGCTGCCAAAGGTCACGACGTTGATGCTAAAGGCATGAGCTACCGCTCAGGTGACAGCTATCAAGCGCACGTGCACAGCAAATCCAATGAGAAGATTTATATCATGGACAGTACCGGTCGCAGCTATAGTATAGAGGCGCATACCCTAGCCTCGGCGCGAGGTCAAGGTGACCCACTCACCAGCGTGTTAAAACCGCCTGCCGGTGCCAGCTTCGAGCAGCTGTTGGCCGGTGCTGATGATCAGCGCATTATCCTTGCCAGCTCACAAGGCTATGGCTTTATTAATACCCTAGGCAATCTTGAGACCAATCAAAAAGCGGGTAAAAATGTCATTAACTTTGATGCCGATGCTAAGCTGTTAACGGTTGCAACCATTGATAAAACAGACTCAGAGACGCCAGATGACGCACAGGCGTTAACTCAAAACCAAATCGCTGTGGTGACGTCAGCGGGCTATTTGCTTATCTTTGGGGTCGATGAGCTACCCGAGCAGCAGCGTGGCAAAGGCAATAAGCTGATTAACCTAAAGGCAGGCGAGGAAGTATTGGCCGTGATTGCTTTAAACAGCCATGACAGCTTAACCATCACCGCCGGCAAACGCCATGTGACACTAAAACCGATGGACTTGGCCAATTACACCAGCAAACGTGGCAACCGTGGCGGTCAATTACCGCGTGGTTTTCAGAATGTGACCCAAATCGAAGTGACTCAATAGCTTGTGACAGCAGCTATTTTATAAGGACATACCCCCTAACTAAGGACACAACCATGGTTTTTCAGACTTTATTTAACCGGGCATTTAGCGCTCACAGCGCATTAGCCGCTACGCCATTAATACTAGTGACGCTGCTGGCCAGTACCCATGCTATGGCCTCAGAGGAGTACTGTAACGGCAAGTATGATCAGGCCTCAATGAATCAGTGTGCTCAATCGGACTATAAAGACGAGGATGCTAAGCTTAATAGCGCCTATAAAACGTTAAGAAGTCTGCTTAATACTGAAGAAAAAGACCAACTAAAGCAAGTACAGCTGGCTTGGATTAGTTATAGAGACAAGGTTTGTGACTTCGAGAACAGAAACGAAAAAGGCGGCAGTATCTATCCTTTACTGACCTCTAGCTGCTTAAAAAAGCACACTGAAGTCCGGCGCAAACAGATAGAAGGTGAGATTAACTGGATTCAAGAGACGCAGCACTGAGTCCAACTCAGAGGCGGCCTCTTATAAGCTTAAATCATTGGCGACCTAATGTGACCATGGTATAACCAAGATTGGCTTGGATTTAACTTTAATAAAAAAAGAGAGTCTACCTATGTGGTTTATTTCCTCTACGCCTTTGGCAGCTGATGCGCCCATCAAGGCGATGTCTCCTATCAAGCTGCTCAGCTATACCATGCTGGGCTTATTCAGCTTAAGCGGCTGCTCTTCTTCTGACGGGAGTAACGCTCAGCTAGACCAAGGCATAGAGGCCGTGACTGAGTTTTTTGAATCGGCATCTGCAAACAGTAGCAGTGACTCTGAGTTGGAAATAGCCACTAAGACCGAGCCAGAAGCTGAGCCTGCCAAGCAGTTGCAGCCGAATACCAGTCAGCAATTCATTGGCGATACGCCCTCTCAATTGCGCTTAGCCAAAGCCTTTGCGGAGCTGCCTTATAGCGTGGATAATCTGCCTGAAAAAGCTCAGAAAGTGAATGCTGCCCAGTGGACAGAAGATGCCATTTTAGATGAAAACTTAATCCTGAAAATACAAGCCTTGCTAAATTACAATCATCACTCAGTGGGCGCCGTCGATGGCCGCTTTGGTGAGAATGTGATTAAGGCACTAAAAGTATTTCAAGAAAAACATGCCATGAAGCCCACCGGCCAATTAGACCCTGAAACTTGGGCCAAGCTCACCGAAGACCCAGCGCTTATGTCTCAACCAGTGTTGGTTAACTATACCCTCACCCCTGAGGATGTCACTTTAATCAAAAACCCTAAAGGTCAACAGTTTACGACTGTCACCGAAGCGGTTGCAGAGAAGTTTCATATGAGCCAAGGTCTACTTTGGCGACTCAACCCAGACACGCCACTTGAAGCAGGCAACACCATTGTGGTGTACAACCCGTATCAGCCTAATGAGCAAGAGGTGCACCGAGTGGTGGCCGTCAAAGCCAAAAACCTACTCTATGCTTATAATGACAAAGACGAGCTGGTCGCAAGCTATCCCACCACTATGGGCAGCGTCTATAAGCCCTCTCCGGATGGGGATTATAAGGTGCTGAGTCGCATCAAAGATCCAAGCTATAATAAAGACTTTAAAAACCCAAATACGGTCTTGCCACCCGGACCTAACAACCCTGTTGGCCGAGTGTGGATTGGTATTAATAAGCGCAGCTACGGTATTCATGGCTCGCCCAATCCTGAGAAAATCAGCCGTCAAAACTCTTCTGGCTGTGTCCGTCTCACCAACTGGGATGCCTTAGGCTTATATGGCACCATTGAAGAGGGTGCTAAAGTTGAGTTTTTATAACGTACACCATAGCCATTAACCTTAAGTTTTAAACCTCTGTGCCTTGTAAAAAGCCTGACCCTCAATTTGAGCGTCAGGCTTGTTTGTGGCAACTGATTTTATCAGATAGACCTTATGCTAAGATTGAATGGGCTTAGTTTGGTGCAGATCACTACCCCCAGCGCAGCCCCAAGATAGGAATAACTAAATCTTCCTCATCGGTTAAATGCTGCGATAGAAAGTCGGTGCCGGTGATGAGATTCTGATGCAGACGATCAGCCAGCGCCTTATCTTCTATATTGGCTTTGGCAAGCTCATCATTAAGCCCTTGTAGCTCATCGAGTAACGCATTGAGCTTCACATGATCTTTTTCTAGAATCTCAAATCCAGCTTTTAGCTGCGGATAAGAGCTGACAAAATCTGGGAAAAACCCATGGTCTTCTACGCTATGATGCTGATGTAATTTGAGCACATGGATACCAATACGCTGCAGAATCTGCGAGCGGTAATTCTCCCAATTTAGCGCCCCCATCAAATACTCTTCGCTAAGCTGACGCAAAATGCGCTGGCGCTTACGAATGTTGGTGTGCACATTGAGCCAGCCGGAAGTTTTGTACGCATAGTCAGAGGAATACCACTGATTTGACGGCAGTTTCTCATATAAAAACAGCCAATCTGACTGTAAACGGCTTTCAGGATGTCGCGGCTTCACTTCCACTTTAGCATTATCGTCCGTACTGCCAACCGTCGCTTGCGGTTGATCTGCTATCTGTGAGTTATTGATGCCCATGATAACCCTCTTGTTTTGTAGAAAAAAAATATAGTAAAGACTTATGGTCTATAATTAGTAAATTATACTAAACCAAAATTAAACAATGTTTAGTGTTAATGTAAGGACTTGTTTTTTATAATCAACCCTTCATTTGCGTATCTACAGTCATCTCTAGCTATCAAGTAAACAATAGCTGCTTTTACTCATTTTACATAAGCTCACTTCTGACTCACGTTTGGCACAAAACATATATCAAGTAAGATTAAACATTAAAGGCTTAAGGACAAGATTCGTCAGAAAATATTCCCATTTAGTAGGTTAAATAAAAAACCCCTCACTACTTAAGTAATGAGGGGTTTTATCGGTTATCGGCAGGACTAATCTGGAGAGTATTCTATCTGATTCCAGACCTGTAAGAATGTCTGTTCAAGCTGAGCCCGCATTTCAAGCGTAAGCTTAGTACATAAATGACGCAAACCATGTACCGGAATCCCCGCCACCTCGGTATAAGCGTAGTAAGATTCCATTTTACCCATTAGCGGTAATTGCTTAATGGTGATTTCTTGACCGTCACCATACTGCGCCAAAAATCTATCAAAGGCACGCCAGCCCATACAAATGATGTGCTTTGGCTCAATGCGGTCGATATCAAGCTGAGTTAATGCGTGATGCTCTCTCTGCATCTCCTCTGGCAGCTCGGCCAGTTGGGCTTGTAACACGGACTCTTTAGGCGCTGCAAAGTACGACACAAAGCTGGTCTCAGCACAGTGATTTAAACGATCACTTTCACCTAAGCAAATCACATCAATAATACGCTGGGCATAACGGCTACCTCGGGCCGCATCAGCTATATACTTACAAGGCACCGCCTTAAAATCTTGAACCACAGCTTGGGCTCGGCGCGCCTCAATATCGCCCCAGTCTTCTCGGTTACTGTGGCCTGGATTAATGCTAACGAATAACAGATCAGGGCGCTGTATCTGACCACTAATAAAGTTACCGGTATAACACAGCGGGTCATTGCCCAATACCACATTGGCCCGTGCCACAAACTCATTTATACGCCGCTGTTTGTCCTCAAAATAACCCATCATCGCTTATAGTCCTTATGCCCTTGATCATACCCAACCATCACACCTAAAAAGGCCATGCAAACAACTGCCCCTTACACATCCAAATCACTCTCACCCCCATGGGCATGTATACGGCGCTGCTCTTGGCGCTGATAGCGTAGGCCCGATCCTTTATACCACTGGGCTTGAGTGTGTTGTAGTAAATCACTCAAGCTTTGCAGTTGACCTTGCAAGGTTTGGGTTAACCAAAAATAGCCCTGCCATTCAAAAGGTAGGGTCTGCACACTCGGATAATCTGAAACCTGAATACGGGTAATGGGCCGAAACACCTCATCACTGGGGCTTCTTAATACCGCAGCTATATGACGCATAGCTTGGGTTAATTCTCGGTGATAATGATCAACTAAAATCCGATTTTCCTCATCAATAGGACTGTGAGCAAGCTTAGGCGCGGCACTCAATAGCAGGTCAATGGTACCAATAATATTGCGATGGGTACGCTGAATCATATCCAAATCTTGGATGTCTATGCCAGACTCCTTGGCCGTTGCCGCAATATGGGCTCTGACTCGCAATAGCCGCTTATTAATCTCTTTAAACTGCTCTACCATGTCTTTATTAACGTAAGTGGTCGAGGCAGTATTGGTAACACCATCAATGGCTGTTACTGTCGTGGCTCCCAAGTCTAACTGCACATGTTGGGTATCTATATTGGCCACTTCAGCAGAGCTGGGATGATGTTTATTCAGCTCCTTATCGGCCATCTCATCTTCTTCGATATCCGCTTCTGCAAAACGCTGATCTAAGCTTGGATCTGAGATATACGCCTCTACCCCATCATACATATTCGCGCAGGCTTCTAGATTATTGGCCAATAAAAAGCGCCACATTAACGTCGACTTTAACGGCAAAATTAACGTGGCCACCACCGCAAATAGGGTACCAATTAATACGTTAAACGCTCGAGCAATCCCATCAGGACCAATGCTGTTATGGCTTGAGATAACCATACACATGGTGATCCCCGTTAAAAGGCCAATGTAGCCTAGCTGCTTGATAGAGTAATAACCGATGATCCCACTAATGAGCCCGACCAACACATAATACAGCCAAGCGATGCCAAGATACCCTTGTACGTGGTGATTAATCCACAGCAGGCCTAAACCCACAACAATACCTAGCAACGTACCGAGGATACGTTCTTTGGCTTTGGTATAAATCGCACCTTGATATTGCAGCAACCCTAAGATGACGAACACAGTGATGGTGGCCCACTCTGAATGCGGGAGTTGTGTGACCTTACTGAATATTAATGAGGAAACCACCGCCACACCCAATCTAATGGAGTGCAATAAATCAGCATGCAAATAGCGAGCATAGGGCTCAAATAGAGGGGCGCTCAGGCGAGACTTTAAAGAGTAGTTCATGAGTAAAGATCGTTTTTAAAGGGCCATTAAAAAAAGTAACCATAACAAGTCGCGTAAACATGCCGGTTGTTATTTAGATAATATGTAGAGATTTGGATAATATTTAAAGATTATTAGGGCATTGTCAGTGACTGAACTACCTATTATCACTAATACCTTAATTATGAGACCCCGAGGGTGTAAAAAGCACCTCACAGTCTCTGATATCATCAAATAAGTCTGGATCTGGGGCGACATCATTTTGCTTGATCACGCTCATATCACCGGTGGTTTCCATCACCACCGCAAATACTTCTGACTTAGATTTTAGTCCATTTTTGCGCAGCACTTCTTGAATATCGCTTTTGGCCAAATTGGCACTTTTAATATTATCCCAGTGGTATTCCCCGTGGGCCATCAGTACCAATGGCTCATTATCAATCAAATCTTTTAGTGGTTTAACATTACGGCGCAGCATAGAGACCAAGGCTTGCAAAACAAACAGCATTGCCATCGCGACTAAGCCTTGCATTAAAGAGGGTGACTTCGACAAAACGGTGGACGCCAAAATACTACCTACGCCCACGGTCATCGCAAAGTCATGGCTAGATATCTTAGCAAAGCTGCGTAGCCCCATAAGCCGCGTAAACAGCATCAGACCAAAATAAATCCCCACCGCAGACAGCGCAATACCTAGCACTTGTGTTAAGTCTATCGAAAACCACTTTGACTCATCCATAATGCCCTCTTAGTTTCAGTGTGTTGTGTTGGTTTATGTGGAGGTAGCTCAATACTGTAAATGAGCGCAGGTATATATTTCTTTGCTACAACACAACAATAGCACACTCAATGTATAACAATAACTTACGCTATGGTTTTTTTTCTAAGCTATTATAAATCATGCTTTAGAGTTAATTAAAAGCATCGAAAAAATGCAGCAAATCAAAAAACTTAAATTTAACTCTAACAAGTTATATATACAATTACAATTTACAAGGAGTGTCTTATGTTTAGATGGGCTATCATATTTGCGGTAATCGCTTTATTGGCAAGTTTATTAGGTTTTGGCGGTGTGGCAGGTTTAAGCCAGAACTTCGCTTATATCTTCTTAGTCGTAGCGGTTATCTTATTCATCATTGGCTTTATTTCACGTAGAACTTAATAGCTCAATTAACAATGATTGATTAATGAGTTAGACACTTACCCTTGATGGGATCATAAGCTTAGGGCGTGTTGAACATTGGATATAAATTTCTGGCAAAAAAAATAGCGAACGGTTAATCTTTAAGTTCTCACACAAAAAAGATATCGTTCGCTATGCCTCGCACTATGCTCAAAGATGAACACTGG
>NZ_CAJHBH010000032.1:0-36487 GCF_904846585.1 Psychrobacter sp. H7-1 | reverse complement strand
AGTCCGAGCGGTAGAGCAGGTCTTGGAATAAGAGGATGGAGGTGTGCTGAGTGTGGCACATGGCATGATAGAGATATCAATGCCGCTAAGAACATCCTTGCGGTCGGGCTTGACCGTCTAGCTGTAGGAATCCCCTCGGTTTAGCGAGGGGAGGAAGTCAATTTATGCGCATTTACCATTTTAGTGGGCTTATCTTTGCTCATAAACTACCAAATCTACTAACAAGAGCCAATGCCAATGAATCGACCTGTATCTATAGTACCCGTAAAAAATACAGCGCAGGCGGCTGACTGGGTCAAGCAAATTGCCGAGATAGAGCGTTTGGTGCAGCCACAGGATGCGTGGGATGAGCAGTCAGTGACCAAGCTTTTGCACCAAGACATTAATCATGGCTGGGTGGTGATAGCTGAGGAAAAGCTAGAGGATAACGGCTTCTTAAAGCAAACATCGCCGCAAGCCACCCCGCAGACAGTTACTGTGGCTTACTGCCTAGTTAGCACCGTATTTGAAACCGCAGAAATCTTAAGAATAGGCACTCATCCTGACTTTCAGCGCCGTGGTTATGCCCAATCCTTAATTGAGCAACTGATTGCGCAAATGCCAGATAAAGGACTTGATAGCATACTGCTGGAAGTCCGAGCCGATAATGAGGGGGCCATTAGGCTATATCAAAAGATAGGGTTTGAGGTGATTCATACCCGAAAAGGCTATTACACCTCGTCAAAGCCCTCAGGAGAAACTGAGCGCTGTGATGCACTCATTATGCAATACACACGGGCGTAAAAGGCCAAACTTAATCACTCCTGCTTACGAAGCAGCTACTAATCACTACAGCTACTAATGATTAAAGGTGACTAGTTATTAAAGGTAAGCAGCTGAGTGGCCAGTAGCTCAAGGACTTGCTCTGGGGTAGGGGCGCTCTTAAAATACTGCCAATGCCCGTGTATCAAAAGCTCAATGGGGGCGTAGTTGGTTTTATAGCGCATCTTTTGGACGGTGGGAATCCAAAATCCTAAGTAAGCATACGCTAGCCCTAAGCGCTGGGTCATCTTAATCTGTTGTAAGATGCAGTAGGCGCCTAGGCTACGCGAGTTATAACTGGGATCTGGGTCAAAAAAAGTATAAATGGCAGATAACCCATCACTTAAGCGGTCAGTTACGGCCACAGCAATCAGCTTATTATTGGGCTCACGAAACTCTAGAAATAAAGTGTCGGCCGGGCTGGCTACCAAGAACTGCTCAAAGGTATGCAGACTGGGAGGGTACATATCGCCATCAGCATGACGGGCGGAGATGTATTTTTGATATAACGCATAATGCTCGTGGGTGGCGCTGGCAGCCGGCCTTAACTGTAGGCTAACCTGAGCATTTCTATTGAGTATCTTACGATAGCGTCTTGACGGCTCAAACTCATTAACCACCACACGGCTTGAGATACATTGCTGGCAATGGGGACAGTTCGGCCGATAAAAGGCTTGACCGCTGCGGCGAAAGCCTTGTTGACACAGCTTGGTATAGCGCTCAGGGTCTATAATCTCGCCTGAGTCTAATAAAATAAAGTGCAGCTGAGAGGCACGGTCAGGCAAGTAACTACATAGACTTGGCGGTGATAAATTAACCACAAGATGCGCCTGTGAGGCGGCATTACTGGTGGGAGTATCATGGGTATCATGGGTTACGTCATCAGCGTAAGGATGCATCTAAGGTGACCTTGTGGCTTATTGTAGCTGAGGTTGAAAGCGTTGCAAGAGGGCGTTTACCGCATAACGGGTAAGCGAGAAGTCATGCCAATTAACACCAGCCTTGTGCGTGAGCTCAGATAACACGGTTAAAAAATCTTCACGTGGCATAATGGCTGCCCCCAAGCTTTGTAGATGGGGATTGGGTAGTTGACAATCTATCAGCTGAACCTGAGTGTACTGGCAAAACTGAGTCAATGCCCAAAAAGCAACTTTTGAGGCATTACTTTTATGATGGAACATCGATTCGCCAAAATAAATTTGCCCAATTTTTAGTCCATACAACCCGCCTATAAGCTGTTTGTCCTCCCAGACCTCAATACTGTGTGCGTAGCCCAACTGATGCAGCTGACAGTAAGCCTCAATCATTTCATCGTGAATCCAAGTGTCTTTAGCATAGCTACGTGGCAGGCTGCAGGCGTGTATCACAGACTCAAAGTCGCTATTAACTGACCACTGCCACTGGCTATTTTTGGCCAAGCGCTGTAGGGATTTGCTAGGCACAAAGCTGTCAGGTGCTAAAACGCAGCGCGGCTCAGGGCACCACCACGCAATGGGCTCATCTTCATTAAACCAAGGAAAAAGCCCTTGAGCGTAGGCGGATAATAAGGTCTGAGGGGCAAGATCGCCGCCCATGCCCACCAGCCCCAGACCCTCTGGGTCTACCTCACTGGGATTTGGAAACAGATAGGGGCTATCAAATAGGGGCGCCTGCGCTACGTTATCAGTCGCAGTATGGCCCGGTGCTTGGGTATAATTTGGATCATCTGTGGTCACAAAGGCATCCATTAACAGCTCATTTTTTAACAGGTCAAAGAGTAAATAACGATTAAGATCAACATCAGAATAAAAACTTGATATGTCTCAAGATATTTGATGCAGATGAGATATTTTATGCTGATATAGTAACAAGCTTAATGCGGCAAGTATATCCATTAACTTGGGCGACGGATTGAGACCCATCGTGTAAATTGCTAAAAAAAGGGCGCAACCCTAAGTGAGTTGGCCCTTTTATGTGTGTCTGTCGCGCCCTAAAATAAGCGTATACCTGATAAGCTAGGTCTTAGCGCTTGGCATTTGGCACTTGACACTATGAGACAGCTACAGATTGGCGTTGGCATCTGCGCTTAAGGTTGAATCATAGGTGTGTTCTGTGGCAGTGGCCACACCGATTGAATCTAAGTATTTTTCAGCATCTAAAGCTGCCATACAGCCTGTACCGGCAGAAGTAATGGCTTGACGATAGACATTATCTGCCACGTCACCTGCCGCAAAAACCCCTTCGACACTGGTCTGAGTGGCATTGCCTTTGGTGCCGCTGTTGACCGTAATGTACCCATCTTTCATCTCTAGCTGACCGACGAACATATCGGTATTGGGCTTATGGCCGATGGCCACGAACATACCCATAACGTCCAGCTGCTTAGTACTGCCATCTTTAGTGGATTCAATGATGATACCGTTTACGCCCATGTCATCACCGACCACTTCTTTGACTTGGTGGTTCCATTCGATGCTGACGTTGCCGTTTTTGGCTTTTTCGAACAATTTGTCTTGTAAGATTTTCTCAGAGCGCAGGCTGTCACGGCGGTGAACTAAGACCACCTCTTTGGCAATGTTGGATAAATAAAGGGCTTCTTCTACCGCAGTATTACCCCCACCAATCACCGCAATCTTTTGGTTTTTATAAAAAAATCCATCACAGGTGGCACAAGCGGATACCCCCAAACCTTTAAACTTAGTCTCAGATTCTAATTGCAAATACTGAGCTGACGCACCAGTAGCGATAATGAGCGCATCACAGGTGTAGGTACCTGAGTTGCCCTCAAGTGTGAATGGTCGTTCAGTTAGGGTGACCGAATTGATATGGTCATTGACAATCTCAGTACCAAAGCGCTCAGCGTGTGCTTTCATACGCACCATTAAGTCAGGGCCGGTGAGACCTTCGGCATCGCCTGGCCAGTTGTCTACCTCAGTGGTGGTGGTTAACTGACCGCCCATCTGCATGCCTGAAATGATGACAGGCTTTAAGTTAGCGCGCGCCGCATAAACAGCAGCTGAATAGCCGGCAGGGCCTGAGCCTAAGATAATGAGTTTTTCGTGACGAGGTGAGGTGTTCTCTTGTGTCATGAAGGTTCCTTAATGGTTATAAATAAGTAATTAATAAATGCTAAGTACAACAATTTAAACGCTCAAAATAGCAATAAAAACAGCAAATAGGCCGAATTTAAAGCCGCTTGAGAGATGCGGTGATGCCTTGTAATCGGTTATTAAGTCTGGGGTTGGTTACTACCATGAGGCCAATGGCGGGCAATAGCAAATGAGTTTTAGTCATGATATTTATTTATGTGATAAATAAGCTAACAGATGCTCGAAAGTAGAGCACAATTTGCTATTATAGAGGGTTATACAGACTAGGTTAAGCAAAATTGCTTATAAGCCAGTAGGCATAAGCTATCGGCGACCAGTTTTATTGTCTATAAGTTTTAAATGTTGGGAAAAATTAATGATAACGGCACACCTTATTTACACGCTAAAAAAAGTTACTTTCACCTTACTTGCCGTCATGCTCGCAGCTTTTGTGTTCGTTATCTTGCTTACTTACACACCCAATGACCCTAGCTGGTCACGTATTAGCAGTGATATGGGGCAGATAAGCAACATGGGCGGGGCAGTGGGGGCGTGGGTCTCCGATTTACTCTACACCTTTATGGGCTGGTCCGCTTGGTGGCTGATGGTGTTTTTGGCTTATGAAGCGGTTTGTATTTGGTGGCACCGTGAGCAAGCTTTTGGGCCATTAAGAGCCATAGGCTATGTCTTTTTGTTATTAGCCAGTTGTGGCTTAGTGGCCATCACGCCGCAGTTACTGGGCTTGATAAGTGATAATGGCGCTCGTTTTGGCGGCATTTTAGGGGCTGAAGTAGCCACTCGTTTAAGCGGTTTATTGACCATTTATGGGGCCAGTGCTTTTTTATTGGTGTTTACCCTAATTACCGCAACCTTTGTCTTTAATATTCATTGGAAGCGTGTGTTTGATGCCTTCTTAAGCCTATCTTGGCTTGGAAATGGACTCAAGCGCCAGCCTACCGTTGATGAGGCGTCACAAAAGGGTGAAAGTGAAATGGCGACGCACGTCAGTCAAGAACAGCCAGAAGATTTGGCTGCCGATGGCTCACCGCTGCTGCAGCAGCTTAAGCTGAATTTGCCTGAATCAGAAGATGATGAGGCAGTAGACCTTGCCTCTGAGCCGTCTACCGCTCACGCCAGTAACCCCAGTCTTAGCAATGTGCTTGATGACTTTTTAGTAAATTCAGGATTAACAGAGAGTATCTTGGCGTTACAAGAGCAAGAAGCTCAAGAGGCGCACCAAGCCAAGAGCGCAGCTCAAGCACCTGTGACAGCAGCCAATGGCTCAATAGCACCGGAGAGCAGCCTGATAAAAAAGCAGGAGCCTAGCTTCGCTTGGAATGATCAAGATGTGATTAATGAGCTGCTTGATGAGCAAGCGCTGCCGACGGCCGTGGCCAATAGCGTAGACGCCTCATCGCCCTCTATGGCAGACAGTAGTACTCAGACACAGCAGGCTACCGATTACTCAGTATCACCATCACCCAGCGAAGCCAAGGCACCTATCGACAATGCTGACAATACTGCCCCTGCTGATACTCATAACTTTGATATCGAGCAGCAGGATTTTGACGTATATGATGTAAAAGTACCTGACACAGCACAAGCTCAGCAAGAGACAGTTACTGATGCCACTGATGTCACTGATGAGAGTGAGTTGTCGATAAATAAAGCCGCTGCAACACAGAGCGAGCTTGAGACCGACGACCAAACAGCGCTTTATGATGCTAAAGATGAAGGTGGTTATTTAGACAATAATAATGCCGATCAAGACACTAAATTAGAGACGCCGTTAGAGGATGTTGAACAAAATGTTGAGCACAATGTTGAGCCACCAGCATTTGTGGATCTAACGCCAACCAATACCCCACCTTCCAACCCCAAAAAACCACATGAGCCGCAGCCGGCATCAGAGCCTACGCAGGCAGCGCCAACCATTCGCTTTGCTACCCCTGAGGGCGATGCCAGCAATCATATTGAAGATATGATGCCGGATGTTGATGAAGATGAGTTTGTGTTGCCCGAGATTCATGACGATACAGCTTATGCTTCGACCAGCCGTGCTATGCAAACAGCTAAGTATCGTGAAGGGCTGTCACCCATTCCTGAATTATCGATCTTGGACAAACCTGATCCAGATCGCAAGCCGAGCTATACCCAGCAGGAACTGGCGCAATTATCAGAGCTGCTAGAGATCAAACTGCAAGAGTTTAATGTAAAAGCTGAAGTGGTTAATGCGATTCCAGGACCTGTAGTAACCCGCTTTGAGGTAGATTTAGCGCCTGGGGTTAAGGCCAGTAAAGTTACGGGTATCTCCCGAGATTTGGCCCGCTCTTTATCTATGGCGTCCTTGCGTGTGGTAGAGGTGATCCCTGGCAAGCCATTTATTGGTATTGAGGTGCCCAATAAGAAGCGTGAAATGGTGCGCTTGATTGAGCTGCTACAAACCGAAGATTACAAAAACCCTAAGGCCCAGATTAGTATGGCGATGGGTAAAGACATTGGTGGCAAGCCAATTATCACTGACCTAGCACGAGCCCCACATATGCTGGTGGCTGGTACCACAGGGTCAGGTAAGTCAGTCTTGGTCAACGCTATGCTGCTGTCGATGCTACTTAAATATAAGCCCTCTGAGCTGCGCTTAATATTAATTGATCCTAAACAATTAGAGTTGGCCAACTACAATGATATTCCGCACCTGTTAACCCCTGTGGTGACCGATATGAATGAGGCGGCTAGTAGTTTATCTTGGTGTGTGGCTGAGATGGAGCGCCGTTATCAGCTTATGAGCTTATTAAAAGTGCGTAAATTGGGCGAATTTAACAAAAAAGTCATTGCCGCTGAGAAGGCCGGCCGGCCTATTATCGACCCTTTATGGCGCCCAAATGACAGCGTCAGTATCGATAAAGCGCCTAAGCTTAAGACACTGCCTATGATTGTCATCGTGGCGGACGAATTTGCCGATATGATTATGCAAGTGGGTAAGCAAGCTGAAGAGCTGATCACCCGTCTGGCTCAGAAGTCTCGTGCTGCGGGTATTCACTTAATGTTAGCGACCCAGCGTCCTTCGGTAGATGTTATTACGGGTCTTATCAAAGCCAATATTCCGGTACGTGCAGCGCTACGCGTTAACTCAAAAGTCGATTCACGCACCATTTTGGACGCTGGCGGTGCTGAGGATATGCTTGGTAATGGTGATATGCTGTTTTTAGGCCCAGGCCAAATTGAGCCTGATCGCGTACACGGTGCTTATGTCAGTGATGAGGAGGTCAACCGAGTCTGTGATGCCTGGCGTGAACGGGGCGCCCCAGATTATATTGACAATATGGCCAGCAACTTTGAATTAACTAGTCCAAGCAGCAGTGGCGCAGGCAATACCTCTGGTGAAGACGATGCGCTTTATGACGAGGCGGTGGCTTTTGTCATGGAGACCCGCAAAGTATCTGCTTCGAGCATCCAGCGTAAGTTTAGTATTGGTTATAACCGAGCAGCACGAATTGTAGACTCTATGGAGGAGGCCGGATTGGTAAGCTCTATGGGTAAAAGTGGTAAGCGTGAATTATTAATGTAGCCATAAAATAGGATTAAAGCCTTATTATATATAGGATGAACGGGTTATTGGGCACTATATTAACCCTTATTAAACAGTCACTTTAGCCCTAAATGAACTCTTTACACAATTAAACTAAAGTTAACAGTCAGGCATATTGGTTAAGCTCAAATGTATGATATAATGACCTCGTTTAATTGATACTAAGAATAAGGACACCCTATGAAAACTATCTTACACAGATCAAATACTCGTGGTGACGCTGACCATGGCTGGCTAAAAAGTAAACATACCTTTAGCTTCGCCAACTATTACAACCCTGCTCGTATGGGCTTTGGTGCTCTACGTGTGATTAATGATGATCACGTAGAAGGGGGTAATGGTTTTGGTACGCATCCTCACCGTGATATGGAAATTATTTCTATTCCAACCTCAGGTAGACTTGCGCATAAAGATTCTATCGGTACAAACGGCATCATCGAAAGTGGTGAGATCCAAGTTATGTCTGCTGGTACCGGTATTGTGCACAGTGAGATGAATGGCACCGCCAATGAGCCAGTAAAATTCTTCCAAATTTGGGTTGTGCCTAACAAGCAAGGTGTTCAGCCTCGCTATCAGCAGTTAAAAATCGCTGATATGTTACAGCCTAATGAGTTTGGTCAGATTTTATCGCCCAACCCAGACGACGCTGGCGTATGGATTCACCAAGATGCCTGGTTCCACATGGGTAATCTAGATAAAGGCGTAACCGCTCATTACGACCTAAAAAATAAAAATAATGGCGTCTATGCATTGGTTATTGAAGGTCAAGTCAAGATTGGTGATGAAATCCTAGACAGACGTGATGGTATGGGTATCACAGAGGTAACAGGCTTTGATGTAGAAGCCTTAGCGGACTCTCGCGTGTTACTGATGGAAGTACCGGTTTAAGGTAATCTTCACTGCCTAAAGCCTTAGAATGACAACAAAAAGCCAAACTTTCGAGTTTGGCTTTTTTATCATCTTTAAGATAAGCTAGGATAAAGATTTGCCTAACTATTTTGTCAAAATGACCTAAGCTCTCAAAAGAGCCAATTTACCCCCCAAACACGAGCAGAGGACGCTATGTTTAAAGAATACCCGCAATATGATGCCATAGGATTGGCAGCGCTTATTAGATCCGGTGAAATCAGTGCCAAACAGGCTCTAGATGCGGCTATATATCAGGCCAATAGGCTAAATCCTAAGCTTAACGCCATCATTCATCGATTTGATGAGCGGGCATTTAACGAAGTGCAGCGAGGCTTGCCTCAAGGCATATTCACTGGGGTGCCTTATTTATTAAAAGATTTAAATTACTTATTTGCCGATGAGCCGATTAAAATGGGCAGCCGCAGCGTTCATATTGTGCCAGAGCAAGACAACGAGCTGGTAAAACGCATGCGAGCCACTGGCGTCAATACCTTTGGTAAAACCAATACCCCAGAGTTTGGCTTAATTATTACCACAGAGCCTAAGTCTTATGGCGCCACCCATAATCCATTTAAAAAAGGCTATAGCAGCGGCGGCTCATCAGGTGGCAGTGCTGCAGCAGTGAGTGCCGGTATCGTACCTATGGCAGGTGGCGGTGATGGGGGTGGCTCTATTCGCTTCCCATCCGCTTGGTGCGGCGTGTTTGGCTTAAAGCCCAGTCGTGGCCGTAATCCCAGTGGTCCTCTCTATGCTGAAGGCTGGGAGGGAGCTGTGGCCGACCATGTGATTACCCGCAGTGTGCGCGACAGTGCCGCCATGCTTGATGCCACGGCTGGTAGAGAGGTTGGCTCAGCGTTTGTGACACAGGCCTCTGATAACGGCCAGTTTTTACAGGCCACACAGACACCGTCTAAACCGTTAAAGATTGCGCTGATGCAAGCGCCTTTGTTTCCAGGTGCCACAGTAGACAAAGAGGTGCTGGCGGTACTAGAAAAAACAGCACGGCAGCTTGAAGATATGGGGCACACAATAGACTATGCCGCCCCAAACATTGATATTGACCGCATGTGGCGAGATTTTTTTACAGTGGTGTGTGCTCATACGGCGCATTTTGTGGAAGATTTGTCGCTGCGCTATGGGCCGCAGCAAGTTGCTAATCTGGAGCCACAGACTCGAAATATGGTCATGATAGGACGCTCGCTAAGTGTGATTGACCTACTTAAAGCCAAGCAAGGCTGGCATGACGTACAGTACCAGACCGGACTGATTCTTGAGCAGTACGATATGATTTTATGCCCGACGGTGCCGACGCCTGCAGTTAAGCATGGGGTGCTGCCGCCCAGTCGTATTGATGAGCTACTGCTTAATGTTAGCGGCTTGATTGATCGAGGCGTTAATCTGGGTAAATGGATTTATAACTCAAGCTTGGTCGAGAAGCTAAGCGCACCGGTATTAAGCAAAATGGCCTTTACGACTTTGGGCAATATTACAGGTCTACCGGCCATGTCAGTCCCGCTAGGCATGAGCAATAAGGGCTTACCGATTGGCATGCAATTTATTGGGCGTATGAATGATGAGGCGAGGCTTTTTGCTTTGGCAGCAGACTTTGAGCGGGCAGGACTATTTACCGATCCGGCCATTTAATACTCTCTACGTTGATTTGTTAAGGTAGCCACTATAAACAGAGCCTATGACGATATATATTAGGCTCTTTATAAATAGCTTTAGTCCCCTAGACCACCTCACCACAAGCCTTACCACTGGCCCATGCCCACTGAAAATTATAGCCGCCAAGCCAGCCTGTCACATCGAGCACTTCACCGATAAAGTATAAGTTTGGCTGCTTTTTACTCTCAAAGGTCTTTGAGGACACCTCATCAGTATTTACGCCGCCTCGGGTAACCTCAGCGGTGCGATAGCCTTCAGTGCCTGAGGGATTAATGGTCCAATTATTAATTTTGTCGCCGATAGTATCTAACGCCTCGTCTTTAATATTGGCAAGCTCTTTGTCTTTAAAATCTGACCAATGTAAGTCCTGTAGCGCCAGCAATAGTTTTTTTGGAAAGTATTCAGTCAATACGCTGCGAATTAATTGTTTTGGATGCTGAGCTTTGGCTTGTTTTAATAACTCAGCGATATCCACATTAGGCACCAAGTTAATGTGTATCGCTTCGCCCACCTGCCAGTAGTTGGAAAGCTGTAGCATGGCCGGGCCTGATAATCCTCGGTGTGTAAACAGCATGGGTCTTGGGAATGAAATGCGCTCATTAAAGGCGATCACATCAAGGCTAATGCCCGCCAATGAAGCGATGACCTCACCGACCTTATCGGTAAAGGTGAAGGGAACTAAGCCGGCTGAAGTCTTGATGATTTGGTGTCCGAACTGCTCAGCCACCTCATAGCCAAAGCCGGTCGCACCCATAGTCGGAATCGATAAGCCACCGGTGGCGATAACCAGTGAGTGACAATGAATGGTCTGTTTTGAGGTCTCAACAATGAAGCCTTGTTTATCGTTATCTTGTGGCAAAGACTTAATAGAAATAATATCAGTTTTTAATTGGACTTTAGCGCCAGCTTCTGAGCATTCATCAAGTAATAGATTTAGGATGTCTTTTGACGAGTCATCACAGAACAGCTGTCCGTAATCACGCTCATGATAGGGGACACCATGCTTTTCTACCAGCCCAATAAACTCCCAAGGGTTGTAGCGGGTGAGCGCCGATTTACAAAAGTGTGCGTTGCTGGCGATAAAGTTCTCAGGCTCGACCACATAGTTGGTAAAGTTACAGCGCCCGCCACCTGACATAAGAATTTTCTTTCCCGCTTTATTGGCGTGATCAATGACCAATACCGATCGGCCGCGCTGAGCTGCGGTAAACGCGCAGTATAGACCAGAGGCGCCGGCGCCTATGATCAGTACATCGACCGATTTGTTTAAGCCTTGGTGTGCAGATGCACAGGTGGTATCTAAACAGGCGCTATTAAGGTGTTTATGAGAGTATGCTTGGTTTTGGGTCATGAATATGGCTTTTTAAATAAGAGTGAATTAAGAAGGGCTAGGCGGCCGGTGGTTGGCAATAGGTCAGGCCAAGCTGATAATTAGTTTGCGTATAAATTTAAGGTAAGTCTCAGTTATCACGCGGTCGCTGATAATTTTTATAGGGTATATGGTGGTTAAAATAGGTCAATAGACGGCTCTAAAAAGGTGATAAATTTATAAAAATTATAAAGATTTTAGGGGGTTAGATAAAATAACAGTTTACAACTGTAGCAAAATCTAGTAAAACTATTAGGGTAACAGTCACAAGGATAGGACTGAGTAAACCGGCAATCAAGGTCGAGGCAGCGACTGTAGGGCATAAAATAAAAGATAACCTCTTAATTTGCCTGCCTTATTATAAGCCTACCAGGTTTGCTACTGGTTTTATCCTATTTTATCACGATAACGCAGCAGATTAAGCCTGCTATTAACGGTTTAACACCCGGTGATCTCTAGGACAAGAGTCACAATAAAATAAAAAGGACTTTATTATATGAAACAGTTTCCAATTAGCCCCGAATTCTCAGCTCAAGCCAACATTACTCCTGAAAAATACGCACAAATCTACCAAGAGTCAATTGAGTCTCCTGAAAGCAATGAAGCTTTTTGGGCAAAACGAGCAGAGCTAATTGATTGGATCAAAAAACCCACCAAAATCAAAGACGTCAATTACGACTTAGATAATTTTAGAATTAAGTGGTATGAAGATGGTGAGCTGAACGTTTCGGTGAACTGTCTCGACCGTCATCTGGCAGACAACCCTTACAAGCCGGCCATCATCTGGGAAGGCGATCACCCTGCACTACACAAGATCATCTCCTTTAAAGAGCTGCATTCAGAAGTATGCCGTCTGGGTAATGCCATGCGCAAAATGGGCGTGGGCAAAGGCGACAGAGTGGTATTGTATCTGCCAATGGTGCCAGAAGCTGTGGTGTCTATGCTGGCGTGTGCCCGTATTGGGGCGATTCATACTGTCGTATTTGGTGGCTTCTCAGCTGAAAGTTTGGCCAGTCGTATTATCGATAGCCAAGCCAAATTGGTCATCACAGCAGATGAAGGGGTGCGTGGTGGCAAATACACGCCGCTAAAAACCAATGTAGACAAAGCGCTCGATGTTGACGGCACAGAATGTGTGGAGCGAGTGGTTGTGGTACACCGTACCGGCAACTCAGTGCCAATGAGTGGCCGCCGTGATGCTTGGTATCATACGCTCATTGATAACTCCAATGAAGACTGCCCACCTGAAACCATGAATGCTGAAGACCCACTGTTCTTACTGTACACCTCAGGGTCAACCGGTAAGCCCAAGGGCGTGGTACACACCACGGGTGGTTATTTGACCTATGCCTTATCGACCTTTAGAGATGTGTTCGATATCAAGCAAGATGATGTGTTCTGGTGTACGGCTGATGTGGGCTGGGTGACCGGTCACAGCTATGTCACTTATGGGCCGCTGGCCAATGGAACCACCACAGTGATGTTCGAGGGGGTACCGCAGTATCCGACTTGGGCGCGTATTGGTCAAATCATCGATAAGCATGATGTGAGCATCTTATATACCGCACCGACTGCCATTCGGGCCATGATGAAAGAGGGGGATGCTTATGTACGTGAGTCAAATCGTGAAAGCTTACGCTTATTGGGTACGGTGGGTGAGCCTATTAACCCTGAAGCTTGGGACTGGTATCACGCTGTGGTTGGTGAAGGACGTTGTCCTATCGTTGATACTTGGTGGCAGACTGAGACGGGCGGTATTTTGATGGCTCCGCTGCCAAACTCAGTGGACATGAAGCCAGGTGCTGCTATGAACCCTTTATATGGCATCAAGCCGGCTATTGTTGACTCAGAAGGCGTGCAACTAGAGGGCTGCTCGACTGCGGGTAACTTAATTATTACTGACGGCTGGCCGGGTCAAATGCGCACCATTTATGGCGATCATAAGCGCTTCTTAGAGACCTACTATACCACTTATCCTGGCAGCTATTTTACAGGTGATGGCGCAATGCGTGATGAGGAAGGTCATTACTGGATTACCGGCCGTGTCGATGACGTGCTGAATGTATCAGGCCACCGTATCGGTACCGCTGAGATTGAAAGCGCCTTGGTGTCGCACCCAGCTGCCGCTGAAACGGCCATTGTCGGAATGCCGCATGAGCTAAAAGGTCAAGGTATCTGTGCTTATATCATCTTAAGAAATGGGGAAGAAGATACCGAAAGATTGCGTAATGAGCTTAACCGCCATGTGCGTGCAGAAATTGGCCCGATTGCTAACTTAGATGCCATGTATATTGTTGAGGCGCTACCTAAGACCCGCTCGGGCAAAATCATGCGCCGCATCTTACGTAAGCTTGCTGCCGGTGAGTTCGATGGTCTAGGCGATACCTCAACGCTTGCAGATGCCAGCGTGGTTGATGACTTAATCAATACCGTTAAGGCCGCTCAAGCCTAATTGCTTAGCGCCAATAGCCCACGGGCAAGGCACGGCTGTTTTTATTAAAAAAAGATACGAGTTTATTGACCAGTTTACTGATATACCACCGCTTAAGACATTAGGCGGTGGTTTTTTATTGGATTTAATAGGATATCCTTTATATGGGCTAAAGCTTATTTTACTGGCCAAAGCTTAGTAGATTTGCCACAATGAACCACGCTAATACAGCGCAGGGCTCCGCTTATCTTTTTATCTATCACCCTCTTTTTATTCTTATAATGGCTTATCTATGACTGCTAATACCTTTAATACCGAGACTGCACGCTCGCCGCTCGTTTGTGATGCACAGGCACAGCCAGAGCAAAAGGAGTCAGTGACTCGTATTGCCATTATTGGTGCTGGGTTGACAGGGCTGATGAGTGCGCAGCTGTTAGAGCAAGCATTTTTGCGGCAGGGCCGGGCTGTGGCCATCGAACTATTCGAAAAATCTGCCGGGGTCGGGCGTCTGGCGACTCGTTACAAAAAGCCGCCGAGCGGGGGAGATAGGCTGTGGCAGTTCGACTTTGGCGCGCAGTTTTTTACCGCAAAATCAGAGGCATTTCAGCAGTATTTGCAGCCTTGGATTCATCGTAAGACCATTGAGCCTTGGCAGGCTAAGGTAGCTCAGGTAGCTATAGTAGATGAGGGGTTACCGCACAATCCAGTTAGTCATATTGAGCCTGCTAAAGTTTGGGCAGATAGCCAGCCGCGCTATATTGCCACTCCAAAGATGACCCATTTTGGCCGTGAGTTGGCCAAAGCTCTGACCCATACGGCTATCAAGTACAAGACTCGAGTTGCGCCTTTATCTAGTCAATCCATCATACAGGCTGCACCAACCGCTACACATTCTGCACATACAGACACACTCACTGGTGACTATAAAACGTTATTGTGCGATGAGCAGGGTATAGTCTTAGGCAGCTATGATTGGGTTATCTGTACTGCGCCGCAAGCGCAAGCGGTTGAGCTATTTGCCGATACAGACTTTGCCCATTTGCAGGCCATTCAATTGCCTCAGATGCTGGCATGCTATAGCCTAATGCTCGGCTGGAATCAGGGGCAAGTATTACCGCAAGTACTACAAGATAAAGACTCAGACATACTGCAAGTGAATGATAAACACGCTGTGATAGAGACTGTCTTTGCTGAGCACCATAAGCCTGGCCGAGAGCAGCTGCTGCCAAGTATAACCCTTCATGCCTCAAATAATTGGGCACAGGCCAATGTCGATCAAGATATTGAGCAAGTTAAAGCGCTCATGTATCAAGCTGCACGGCAGATACTAAGCTGGGATGAGGACAGTGCTCCGGAGTATGTGGACTGTCATCGTTGGCGCTATGCCGCTACGCAGCAGCCCTGTGTCAGTGACTATATCGCCTATGCAGATACAAAAAAACAGTGGATTGTCACTGGAGACTGGTGCGATGAGGGGCGTATCGAAAGCTGCTTTAAAGCGGCCAGTGCGGTGGTTAAGCTTATTACACATTAATTTTTTAGGGGCTGTCCTAGATAAATAAAATTATTTAGGATAGCACTATGAGAAAGAGTAAACTAAGTTGGTATAAACAAAACAGACTCATCGAGTTATTTGTTGCTGGTTCTACCGCGAGAACAGCAGCAAGCCTAATTAGTGTTAATAAAACCACAGCCAGTTATTACTTTCATAGGCTACGAGTGCTTATTTACGAGAATAGCCAAGACCCTGGTCTATTTGAAGGCGAAATCGAAGTAGACGAATCATACTTTGGTGGCACTCGTAAAGGCAAGCGAGGGCGAGGTGCTGGTAGCAAAGTGCCCGTGTTTGGTCTATTAAAGCGTAATGGCAAGGTCTACGCTTGTATTATACCCAATGCTAAAGCAGATACTTTGATCCCCATCATAAGAGAAAAAGTGAAGCCTGATAG
The DNA here is from genome assembly GCF_904846585.1 of Psychrobacter sp. H7-1. Taxonomy (NCBI): domain Bacteria; kingdom Pseudomonadati; phylum Pseudomonadota; class Gammaproteobacteria; order Moraxellales; family Moraxellaceae; genus Psychrobacter; species Psychrobacter sp. H7-1. The sequence continues at coordinate 20,703 of NZ_CAJHBH010000032.1, read as the reverse complement.
CATTGTTTATACTGACTCATTTAAAAGCTATAACGCATTAGATGTCAGTGAGTTTACTCATTATCGTATCAACCACTCCAAAACCTTTGTTAATGACAAGAATCACATTAATGGTATAGAGAACTTTTGGAACCAAGCTAAACGGCATCTACGCAAGTTTAACGGAGTTCCAAAAGAGCATTTTCACCTCTATTTAAAGGAATGTGAGTGGCGTTTTAATCACAGTGACCCAAAGTCGCAATTACTACAATTAAAACAATGGGTTAAACAGGGTTTGAACTAGTTATCTAGGACAGCCCCATTTTTTATATTAATTGGGCTTGCTAAAGCTTTTATGGCGTTGTTATCAACAAGGGGACAGATGCCTGATCTGTCCCCTTGTTGATGGGCATAATTTATAGCAAACATAGCTTATTGGGCTTGGTTACGCCACTCAATTAAGTCTGCCACATCTTGCTGGATACCCGCTTTGAGAGCTTCTAGGCCATCATACTTACGTTCATCATGTAGGTGATGTAAAAATCTTACTTGCAATGTTTTGCCATATAAATCACCTGAGAACTTAGGGAAGAATACCTCTAAGCGCCACTCGTGAGGCTTATCAACTGTAGGGCGAATACCGATATTTGCTGTGCCAAATAGGCTGTGTGGACGTAGGCCAGATATGCCTAACTGTTCAGGCTGCGCTAAGTGGGCAAACGCGTTTTTTATCACTGCGCCTTGCTCATCTAAAACCACCACATCCACCCCATAGACACCGTGCAGCGCAGGTCGTACGCGATTGAGCTCAATATTGGCGGTCGGAAAGTCTAAGGTGCGGCCGATTTTATCACCGCCCACCACCTCACCTGTAATGCTGTAATCTCTATTTAACAAATGATTGGCCATGCGCAAGTCACCTGCCAATAAGAGCTCACGAATTCTAGTAGAGCTGATACGATTGTCACTTAAGTCCTCTGCGACACCAGATGCGATGGCTTGGGTATCGGTAATGGTATGCAAGTTAGTTACAGGTAAGCCGTAACTGCGTAAAAAGGCACTGTCACCGGTGCGGTCATGACCAAACCTAAAGTCGTCGCCGAGCACCAAGGCCTGCACATTTAAATACTGGGTCAGCATGTCAGCAAACTCAGTGGCCGATAACGAGCGAAAAGCCTCATCAAACTTAGCCACCACCACGGTATCAATACCAAAGTCTTTGAGCAGTGTTAGCTTCTCATCTTGAGAGGTAAGGCGGGCAGGCGCTGACTCAGGATCGCCTTTTAATTGGGCAAAATACTCTCTAGGCTGCGGTTCAAAAATCATCACCATTGACGATAATTGCTGCTGTTTGGCAGTGTCTTGCAACTGCTTTAGCATGGCTTGATGACCCAGATGAACACCATCAAAATTACCAATGGTTAGAACACTAGCTGAGGCTAGGGCGGGGTCGCTTTTGGTGCCATGTATGGTGGCCAAGTCTAAAAAAATTGTTTTCATAAAGCCTTATCGATAAACACAATGATAGATGCAAGTTACTGGTGCAGCATTTAAGGGCTGAGCAGTAGGTGGCAAATAGTGAAATAGTAATATAGGGCTACTAATTTTGAGGTAATAAGTGCCCATTATAATGCAAAATTAACGTCTCTGAGGCTCAAAATGAGTCTTGGGTGATTATTGTGAGAATTACTCTATGTCCAATAAGCATGCCTCTGACTGCCAAGCCCACTTTACATCTGACGGCAACCTTAATGCCAGCAACCTCAATGACAAAAATGGTTATCAGCTTGATGGCCAAAACCAACCCTTTGTTATTAAACTGGCGACTGCAGCCGACTTGCCAGCCATTGTGGAGATTTACAATCAAAGTATCACAACCAAAGCCTCAACTGCCGATCTTCATTCAGTCACTGTGGCCGATAGACAGCCTTGGTTCGATGAGCACAATCAGCATCCCACTCGTCCCATTTATGTGCTAAAAAACCTGGAAGATGACGTCATGGCTTGGGGCAGCTTTAGTGATGTCAAAAGTCGCAGTGCCTATGACATTAGTAGTGAAATCAGTATTTATGTGGGCCAACAGTTTCATCGTCGCCGATTAGGCAGCTTGCTGTTAACTTGGATGATGCAGCAAGCACCAAGCTTGGGTATCCAAAATATCCTAGCATTAATATTTGGTCATAATCAGCCCAGTATCGCTTTGTTTAATAAGTTTGGCTTTGAGCCTTGGGGCCGCCTGCCGAGCGTCTGTGACATGCAAGGTTTTTATGCAGATATCGTTATCTTGGGCAAGCGCTTATAACCTAGCCATAAATTAGGACAAATATAAAGCTTAGCATTAAGCACCTGGCCCTAATACCTTTTGTTTGCTAGGCGCAATGCTTTTGGCCACCTTACCAATCGTTAAGCCCTGAACTAAGATTGAGAAAATCACAATGGCGTAGGTGAGGGCAAGCAGCACATCACGTTCAGGGCTTGACGGCAGCTGCAGCACTAAGGCCACTGAAATCCCCCCACGCAGACCGCCCCAAGTCAGTACTTTCCAAGCACCAGTGGGCAAATCCAGCTGCTTTCTAAAGGTTTTTGTGGTCAAACCCACCACGATATAACGCGCCAATAGGGCAATCACAATGGCCAAAGCTGCGGCCATGAATAAATTACCTGAGTAGGCAATCACCACCACTTCTAGGCCAATGAGCACAAATAAAATGGCATTTAAAATCTCATCGACCAGCTCCCAAAACAGATCCACATAATGGCGGGTCTGGTCACTCATGGCATAGGCGCGGCCCTTGTTACCGATCATCAGACCCATCATTACCATGGCCAGTGGGCCCGATAGGTGATAGTGACTGGCCAGCGCATACCCACCCAGTACCCCAGCCAAGGTGATCAGCACCTCCTCTTGATAGCTATTGATACTTTTGAGCAGATAGTACAAGATTGCGCCCAATATGAGGCCAAATAAAATACCGCCGCCAGCCTCTACCGCTAAAGAGTGTAGTATGTATCCGGTAGTGGGAATGTCGCCACTGTTTAAAATACCCAGTAGCAGCACAAAAATAACTACCCCAACGCCATCATTAAATAGTGACTCGCCGGCAATCACCGTCTCTAAGCTCTTTGGAGCGCCAGCTGAGGCTAGGATACCCATAACCGCAATGGGATCTGTAGGGGAGATAAGCGCACCAAATAACAAGCACCAAATAAAGCTTAATTCAAAGCCAAATAGGGGCAGCGTAAAATAGACTGCCGCAGCAATCAGCAGCGAGGACACCAACGTGCCAAATAAAGCCAAAATAGCAATGGGCAGCTTATAAGTACGTAAGTCTCCTAGATTAATATGTAGCGCCCCAGCGAATAGCAGCATAGACAGCATACCATCGAGCAAAACCTCGGTAAAATCCAACTCAGCAAGCAGCCCTTTTTCATAATCAATAAGCTTATCAAAGCCCAATAGACCCAAAAAAATGGCAAAAATAGACAATACTAAAGAGATAGCCATGACACCAATACTGGTAGGCAAGCCGATAAAGCGTTTATTGAGGTAGGCCAATAAAGCCGTCAGGCTCAAAAAAACCGCACTGATTTCTAACAAACTTAAGTCGGTGGCATGTTGCATAAATCTAAGCCTAATTGGTGGCGTAATGGGTCATATTATGGATACGGATGACAAGGTTTAAAGCAATCTTGCCTATCTTATAAGCCTATAAAAAAAGCTACTTGTTAGGGTTATCATCTTCGGTGATGATCGGCGCATCCTTATCATGTGAGAACAAACCCAGTAGACCTGTCTTTTTATGCTCTTGTTTGGCAGTCTCGGTATGCTTAGAGTGCTGAGCTGAGTTAACCGTGCCTTTGGCAGCGGCAGCCTTGATATCCGCATCCGGGGGATTGGTTGCCTCTTTACTGTCACTATCAGGCAGCACATCGGCATTAGGGTCAAAGGGCTGCGCATCAAATTTGCCATCTGCTGCTGCGCTCTGTCTGCCACCTTCGGCTGTGGTAGACTGGCTTGTAGTACGCTTAGCATCGGCATCTTGCGCAGAGAATACGGAGTGAGACACCTCTACTTTTTCACGGGGTAGGCTGTGCGCAAATATTTTTGCTAAAGGAATATCCAGCTCTTGTCTGGCATGCTTCTCAGTTTGGACAAAGCGTTGCACCAGTAAGCTTAACCACGGAGTGCGTGCATTGGCACAGACCTCATCGAGCTCATCTTTAATGGGCAGCGGATAGGGCAAAGTACGATAAAAGTCCCATAAGGTTATGTTATCTAAATCTTTTTTGAGTACATAATTACCCTCGTCAGTCTCAGTGATTAAGTGAGCATCTTTGAGGTAATTGAGATAAGTGAACCATTTTGGCAGCTCCTTGCGTCCTAACACACTGCGCAAATCCTCCTCAGAGGTATCCTTGCCTTGCTGGTAGCGGTCGTGTACTAAGTTGAGCATGTCTAGTAAGCTTAATAATGGATGACGCGGATAGACTTCACTGGTGGCAAAAATAGTGAGCGTATAGCTAATCTCAACACCCAATAGGATCAAGTTCCAAGACAAGTAAATCCATAATAAGAAAATAGGCAAGGCAGCAAAGGCGCCGTAGATTGCCTCATAGCTGGTAAAATTGCTCATGATGATACCGAATGAGTATTTTAATAACTCAAAGGTAACCGCCACAAATACCCCTGCAATCGCTGCATTTTTTAGCGGCACTTTCGCTTTTGGGATAAACCAATACATACCGATAAAGCCGGCAATGGTGACAGCAAAAGATACCACTTGCACCCAAAATCCCCAGTCGATACCATAACCGGCGACTTGCTGGTTCAAAAAACTTAAGCTTTGCACGGCACTTGAGACCAAAAAGGCGGTGCCTAATACCAAAGGACCTAGGGTAATGATGGTCCAATAACGTACAATACTCTTAATACCTCCTGAGCGATCCTCCACCCGCCAAATCTGGTTAAATGCCCGCTCAATGGTGGTGAGGGTCATGATGGTGGTCACAAATAAAGCAAGTGCACCAATGGCAGTTAAATTGCTCGATTTTTCGGCAAAATTATTAATATATTCAGAAACCTGTAGCCCAGATTGAGGCAGCAAGTTACTGTAGATAATGTTTGAAATCTGCTCACGTACTGACTCTAAAGCCGGCACAGAAGACAAAATCATCAACAAAACCGTTAAAATAGGTACAATGGATAATAAAGTGGTATAGGTCAAAGAAGCCGCTTTTTGCTGACCATCATCTTTTATAAAGTTACCAATCAAAAAGCGCAGGAAGTTAAACCAAGTATGGTCATAAAAAGGCAGTTTTTTTAACAGTTTTTCCATATTAGCGTCAGTGTCAGTCAGTTAAGAGGGCAAAGTTAATAAAAATATCGAATTATCAGTCTGGTGTAGTAAAAATTGTGGCTAGTTTAACAAAAATTGATAACCAGATTGTGAAGATTGTTTGTTTCTTAATGATATGATAATGGTAAGCAGATGACGAGCGCTTAGCGGTTGTGTGCAGATTTGGTATAGATAAAGCAATCTGTCGCCTGATGCTTGCCTGCAGATTTGGTTTTATACAATAATTAATTCATCGGATGTAATGTGATATGACAAACCCATCAGCCCCTATACAGTCTACGGATACCCCTTATGTGCTTGTGCTTTATTATTCTCAGCATGGCACCACCAAAGCGTTGGCCTATGCCATTGCTCAAGGGATTGAAGATGCGGGTATGACCGCGCGTATACGCACTGTGCCGACAGTCGCGGCAGAGACCGTGGTCGCCAAGCCTGCCATTCCCGATGAAGGCGATTTATACTGCACGCTATCTGACTTAAAGAACTGTTCAGGCTTAGCGTTAGGCAGCCCCACTCATTTTGGTAATATGGCAGGTGCGATGAAGCACTTCTGGGACAGCACAGTGACCTTATGGCTGGCAGGTAATCTACAGAACAAACCCGCTTGCGTGTTTACCAGTACCGGCTCCATGCATGGTGGGCAAGAGACGACTTTATTGACCATGATGATGCCGCTGCTGCATCATGGCATGATGGTATTGGGCCTACCTTATTCTAATCCGGAGCTGGGACGCACCAATCGTGGCGGCACCCCTTATGGTGCTAGTCATGTTAGCGGTAGTGCCCATGATCAGCCGGTCACCAAAGATGAGCGCACTTTGGCTATCGCTCAAGGAAAACGTTTGGCTCAAGCGACCAAAGCCCTGATCAACGCTACGTGGTCATAAATTATGGCGAATAAAAAAACGTTGGATAGAGCCTCAGCTGAGAACGTAGTGGCGATTGCCAACCTACAGGCCAAGCTGCGCATAATTTGGTTGGTTTGGCTTATCTATAGGTCTCTTGGATTACCTGTTTTGCTTGGGCTATTATTGCCGGCTCATCCTGATATCATCGGCGGTATCGCCTGGCAGATTTTATGGCTGATACCCGCCTTAATTGTTACTCCTTGGATGCTTAAAGGCAAGTCGCCTTACGCACTATTGATGAGCAGTATGCTGACGTTGGTATATTTGGGTGCAAGCGGTGTGACCTTATTTTCAAGGTTTTATGACAGTGGTATCAGTGTGGCCTGGGTATATGGCCTAGATGTGCTATTGCTGCTCGCTATTAATATGGGTTTATTTAAGCTGTTAAAGCGGCTGCCCTCTATGAATGGCTAGAGATTTTCAAACAGAGACAACAATCCCCCGCCATGAGCTGACGGGGGATTGTTGTATTATCTATTGTTAGCAATATGTTGTCGCTATTAACGCACCTTGGTTAATTCCATTTCCATTTTTTTACCGTCATCGCTTTGGACGACTTTGACAGGAAGATAATCTAAGCTTGGGGCTAACCAGAAGCTGGTGGAGCGACTCTTGTCATCATGAATACGATCGACACGTACCGTATCAAAGGTACCTGCAGGCACGGTTATCTTGGTATTGCCCGCCTTTTTAAACGGGGTTTTTTCAACCTTATCTTTTTTGACCATATAGTAGTTGCCAGTGAATTTGCCCGTTAAGAGATCTTGTCTGATTTGAGCCTCTAAGCTTAAGTCATCAAAAGCTCTATTGGGCGCAGACAGATTGTAAGACTTGCCACGGTAAGTACTAACGACCTTTTTGCCTGAGTCACTAAAAGCAACCTTGTGGGTACGTCCCACACCAAATAACTTATAAGTGGTGCTGGCGCTGGTTGGGATAATGCTGTTACCACTTAAAATAAAGCTACTATTTTGATTGGCTGATGCCACACCTGCCACTTTGGCACTCATTTTATAGTTCCAGTTGTTACCTGATTTGGTGAGGCTGCGAGTGGCAGTACCTTTGTATTTACCTTCAGCAGTGAAGTTGTAATCTGCTGTAGTAGGGGTTAAGGTGCCTGCCGCCATAGACACAGTAGATGCTACCGCAGTGGCAGTTGCTAGACCTAAAGTAGTGGCTAATTTTTTGGTATTGATATTTTTTAATGTGTTAAGCATTGTTGGTGCCCTTATTTTTTTTGATGATATTTAACGCTATGTCTATGCTGCGTACTATACCTTATATATGGTCATACCTTGTTACATTTCCAAGGGCAGTATTGAAGGTGTTTTGTTAGCAATCCTTTCTAAGAGTTAGGCGCTGATTACCCACAGTAATGTATGTCTGGCACAATTGGGACTGTACTTGCCATAAAAAAAGACAGCCTAAGCTGTCTTTTTTATGTTTAAAGCACTGTTTATATGGGCCCTGTGCCAGATAGATTGTCTGTGCAAGATAGCGTTAGTGACCACCACCATTAATAGTGCGCACCATCTCCTCTACCATCTTCTTAGCATCACCAAAGATCATCATGGTTTTGTCTAAATAGAACAGCGGGTTATCAAGGCCGGCATAGCCTGTGCTCATTGAGCGTTTGATAACCATCACTGTTTGTGCTTTGGATGCCTCCAAAATTGGCATACCAAAAATAGGTGAGCTAGGATCATCTTTGGCAGAAGGGTTGACCACATCGTTTGCCCCAATCACCAATACCACATCGGTACTTGGAAAATCTGAGTTGATTTCATCCATCTCCAAGATATCGTCATAAGGCACATCGGCTTCGGCAAGCAGTACGTTCATATGACCTGGCATACGACCTGCCACAGGGTGAATAGCGAAGCGAACATTTACGCCTTGCTCTTTTAAGACTTCATATAACTCTTTTACAGCGTTTTGCGCACGGCCTTGCGCCATGCCGTAGCCAGGCACGATGATAACATCACTGGCATTACTCATTAAGAAGCCGGCATCTTCAGCAGAGCCTGACTTATAAGTTTTTGGTGCACCGTCATCACTGCCGGTTGCCGCTGCTGCTGTGCCCATGCCACCAAACAAGACGTTAAGCAGTGAGCGGTTCATGGCTTTACACATGATATAAGATAAAATAGCACCTGATGAGCCCACCAGTGAGCCGGCAATAATAAGCATTGAGTTACCTAAGGTAAAACCAATACCGGCTGCTGCCCAACCTGAGAATGAGTTTAATAGTGAGACCACCACCGGCATATCACCGCCACCAATAGGGGCAATCCACATCCAACCAAAGATCACTGCAAAAAAAGTCATGGCGTAGAAGGCCGGCATAGAGTCCGTAACAAAATACAGGCCGCCGCAACCAATCATGGCCACAAATAAGATAAGCTGAACTGGTTTGACCCAGCCACCGGTCAACGTTTTTGCCCATTTTTTAGCGGCAAGCTTACCAAAGGCGAAGACAGAGGCTGAGAAAGTAATGGCACCAATAAAGCAGCCGATAAACAGCTCGATACGGGCGATGGTGCTGTGATCATGAGTGCTATTTAATACCGTCGCTAAGGCAATAGCCACTGCTGCCAAACCCACAAAGGAGTGCATCAAGGCTACCGTCTCTGGCATCTGAGTCATGGCCACAGTTTTGGCTTTCCACATCCCCACCAAAGCGCCTAATACCATGGCACCGATGATTAACCACAGTACCGGGCCATCAGCTAAGAAGAAGGTGGTGATGACAGCGATGGCCATGGCCACCATACCTAAACGGTTACCACGAATAGCGGTCTTAGGGCTTGATAGGCCACGTAAGGTTAGCACAAATAAGATGGCGCCTACTAAATAGAACCAATCGGCATGGGCTGCAATCCAATTCATTTGGGTTAAGTCAGTTGGATTCATGCATCACCTCCTTTTGGCTCAGTGTTGATGGTTTTTTTGGCTTTTGGTTTAAACATAGCAAGCATACGCTCAGTCACCGCGAAGCCGCCAAAGATATTGATACTGGCTAAAAATACCGCAAAAGCGCCCAAAATACTGGTAATAGACAGTGCGCTGCCATCGATATGGATGGTCTGCAACATGGCGCCAACGATAACGATACTGGATAAGGCATTGGTCACAGCCATCAGCGGTGTATGTAGGGCAGGGGTAACTCCCCAAACCACGTAATAACCCACAAAGATAGCCAGAACAAAAATTGTAAATATGGCCACAAACGGAGTACCCCCTGTCACGGCTACCCCCAGTGGTGCGGTTGCTAATAACGTAGCAAGCATAATCTTCTCCTAATGTCTTTCTAAAGTTTTTCGTATAGTGTGCTTGATTATTTTTCACAAGTGAGTGGCGAGTCATCGCAATCCTTGCAGACTTATAGGACCCACTATCTACGTTGTAAAAGCACCTCACCGTTATGGGTCACTGCTAATGCCCCCTGAATTTCATCTTCAAGATTAATAGTCAGTGCATTGTCATTTTCTTTGTCAAATAAGGTGGCAATAAAATTCACCAAGTTGTTTGCGTACAAGTCCGATGATTGCGCCGCAAGTGTGGCGGGAATATTGGCGGCACCAATAATGCGCACGCCGTTGTCTGTAACCACAGTTTCGCCTGATACCGTACCCTCCACGTTACCGCCTGAGCTTGCTGCCATATCAATTAATACGGAGCCAGCTTTCATCTTATCCAGCGTAGTCTTATGCACCAGACGCGGGGCATTACGGCCAGGAATTTGCGCCGTTGTGATAATAATATCCGCATTTGATACCGCTTTATCGACCACAGCCGCTTGATCTTTCATGTACTGCTCAGAGGGTGTCCAGGCATAGCCACCGGTTGATTTGGCCTTTTGTTTTTCTTCTTCACTCATCGGGACATCAAGCCACTTACCGCCCAAGGACTCGACCTGCTCTTTGGCAGCAGGGCGTAGGTCACTGGCTTCTACCACAGCGCCTAAGCGTTTCGCCGTAGCGATGGCTTGAAGGCCTGCTACACCCACACCTAAAATAACCACTTTGGCAGGTTTTACGGTACCAGCAGAGGTCATAAACATAGGGAAGGGACGCGCGTATTCATTGGCTGCCATAAGCACAGCTTTATAGCCGGCAAGGTTGGCTTGTGAGGAGAGTACGTCCATGTTTTGAGCACGAGATAAGGTACGTGGTAATAATTCCATAGCAAAAGCGGTAGCGCCTTGCTTGGCATAGTTATCGAGTTGGTCATTGCGGTAGGGGTCAAGCATACCCATCACAATACTGCCTGATGACAGCTGAGAGATTTGCTCGCCAGTTAGGTTTTGCACCACACAAATAATATGAGATTGCGACAGCACTTCAGATTCGCTAGCGACACGGGCTCCGGCGTTGGTATATGCGGTGTCATCGTAATAGGCATGCTGGCCGGCACCCGACTCAATCATCACCTCGTGGCCCAGTTTGGTAAGCTTTTTTACCGCATCTGGCGTAATGGCAACACGACCTTCAAATGCCTGCTTGGCTTGTATTGTGCCTATTATCATATTCGCTCCTAGCTTATGTGATTGATCTAAACCTTCCGCTTGTCTAAGTCGGTTCTTTGATCGCAATGGGGTTGGCGGTCAAAAACCTCTGGTTGTGTTAACTACAACCAAGGGTTATCAATTTAATAAATGGTTATTCAAATACCATCATCGAGATTTATTATAAGAATATAAATTAAAAAAAATCATCGTAGAAACATGACCAACCAGTTAAATTTATTAACAAACTTTAATTTATATAGTATTGACAACACGGCTTTATATATAACTAAGTTTTATCTATAGCCGTGTAAAAAGCAGGCAAGGTGGACTGTAAAATATAGGCGCTCAAAGGCAAGATGGCAGATGAAAGGTGGGTGTATGAAGACAATTATAGGCAGTGGCTATCTGTCACTGTGCCACAAGTTATGATAGGCTTAGCCTGCTTGCGCTTATCGTAGCAGCGCAAAAGATGACTTATGTTTAATAACAATCAAAAATATCAGTTAAAGCATGTGGTTTAACCGCACAAGGCTAAGGATAAAGTTATGTATTTTGTATTGTCTCCTGCTAAGAGCTTAAATGAAAAAGATGCAGTGTCGGTGAAAGTCGGTAATTACTATAGTCAGCCTGAGCTAATTGAAGATGCTCAAGCATTGATGAAAATCTTGAAATCAAAGGAGCCAATAGATTTACAAGCGCTTATGAGTATCTCTGATGATTTGGCACAGCTTAATGCACAGCGCAATCAAGACTGGGCGTGGAGCGAGGACAAACCGTTTACTGAAGACAATGCCAAACCGGCCGGCTACCTGTTTGATGGTGATGTCTATGCCGGTCTTGATATGTATAGTGCGGATAAACAAACCGTTGTGTATTTAAATGAGCACCTAGGTATTTTGTCAGGGTTATATGGCGTTTTAAAGCCACTGGATATGATTCAGCCTTACCGTTTGGAGATGGGTACTAAGCTTAAAAATGAGCAAGGCGATAACTTATATGAGTTTTGGGGCGAGCATATTACGGATGTGATCAATCAGCGTATGAAAGACACAAGTGAGCAGGGCGAAGATAATATCCTAATTAACCTTGCCTCAAACGAATACTTTAAAGCGGTGAAGAAAAAATCACTGGATGCGGCTATCATCACCCCCCGTTTTGAAGATGAGAAAAATGGCAAATACAAAATGATTAGCTTTTATGCCAAAAAAGCACGCGGTCTGATGGTGAGATATGCAGCTGATAATAAAATTACCAAGGCGGAAGACTTAAAGCAGTTTGATTTGGCCGGCTACTATTATGTGGATGAGCTGTCTGATGATAAAACGTGGGTGTTTAGACGTGATGAGGCCAGTCAGTAATTCGAAATGATTTTTAAAGTCAACGAATTAAAGTAAATAAGCCAATAAAAAACCCCGATAAGCCATTGCCTATCGGGGTTTATTTACTACTGGATTTTGCTTACTTAAACGATATTAAGCAAATAGTAGGGTAGCTCTAAAACAGTATAAACGAGCTTTTATGGACTAAATAGCAACGTACAGTGCAGGATATAAAGTAAAGATTGTACATCAAGTACATCGAGCTTTATGGGCAATACTGTACGCAGCCATTTTGTTCATTTTGTTCATGAAAGTTACATCATGCCGCCCATACCACCCATGCCGCCCATACCAGCGCCGCCCATGCCTGCCATTGGGTCATCACTTTGTGGCTTATCAGTGATCATCGCTTCAGTGGTCAGCATTAAGCCAGCTACTGAGGCAGCATGCTCTAGTGCTGAGCGAGATACTTTAGCAGGATCAAGGATACCCATCTCTAACATATCGCCATAGACGCCAGTTGCTGCGTTGTAACCATAGTTACCAGAACCGTTTTTCACTTCGTTAACCACAACAGACGCTTCATCACCTGCGTTGGTTACGATTTGACGTAGTGGTGCTTCCATCGCACGGCGTAGAATGTTGATACCTGCGTTTTGATCTTCGTTGTCACCTTTTAGGTCAGCAAGTGCATTTAGTGCACGTACTAGAGCCACACCACCGCCAGGTACCACGCCTTCTTCTACGGCAGCACGAGTTGCGTGTAGCGCATCGTCAACACGGTCTTTCTTCTCTTTCATAGCTGTTTCAGTCGCTGCACCTACTTTAATCACAGCAACGCCGCCTGAAAGCTTAGCCACACGTTCTTGTAGTTTTTCTTTGTCGTAATCAGAAGTTGACTCTTCGATTTGACGGTTGATTGACTCAACGCGCGCTTCGATATCAGCTTTGTTGCCAGCGCCATCAACGATAACCGTGTTTTCTTTACCAACGGTTACTTTCTTAGCGGTACCTAGTTGCTCGATGGTTGCTGTTTCAAGGCTCATGCCCACTTCTTCAGAAATCACCGTACCACCAGTTAAGATAGCGATGTCTTGTAGCATGGCTTTACGACGATCGCCAAAACCTGGGGCTTTCACGGCACAAGTTTTTAGACCACCGCGCATGTTGTTCACAACTAAAGTAGCCAACGCTTCGTTTTCAACATCTTCAGCGATGATTAATAGTGGCTTGCTTTGCTGCATTACTTGCTCAAGTAATGGCACGATTTCACGGATATTGCTGATTTTTTTGTCAACAAGTAGGATGTATGGGTTTTCAAATTCAGCAGTTAGGCTGTCTTGCTTGTTTGCAAAGTATGGGCTGATGTAGCCACGGTCAAACTGCATGCCTTCAACCACTTCTAATGAGTCTTCAAAGCCTGACCCTTCTTCAACGGTGATAACGCCTTTTTTGCCCACTTTGTCCATGGCTTCAGCGATTAGCTCACCAATTTTGGTGTCAGAGTTAGCAGAGATAGAGCCCACTTGAGCAATGGCTTTAGAGTCATCAGCTGGGGTAGAGATGTTGTGGATCTCTTCAACCGCAGCAGCAACTGCTTTATCGATACCGCGCTTAAGATCCATTGGGTTCATGCCAGCAGCAACAGATTTCATGCCTTCAACAAGAATAGCTTGAGCCAATACAGTTGCAGTCGTGGTACCGTCACCGGCCACATCATTGGTTTTGCTCGCCACTTCACGTACCAGCTGAGCACCCATGTTTTCAAATTTGTTTTCAAGTTCGATTTCTTTAGCAACAGAAACACCATCTTTAGTGATGGCAGGGGCGCCAAAAGATTTATCGATAACCACGTTACGGCCTTTAGGACCTAGGGTTACTTTTACAGCGTTTGCTAGAACGTTAACGCCGTCCATCATTTGTTTACGAGCGTCAATGCCAAATTTTACGTCTTTAGCCATGAGAATACTCTCCAATTATTTTAGTTAATGAGTGTTTGATTATAATAGTCTGGTAGAACGCGTAAGCTTAGCCAATCTGTTTTTGTAATATTGGATTGTCTAGGCCATCTGTTTATCCCAAAAAAGAAGGTCAATAATCGTGTAGATTAACCTTCTAGTACGCCCAATACGTCAGACTCTTTCATGATTAATAATTCTTCGCCGTTAACTTTTACGGTTTGGCCGGCATATTGACCAAACAATACTTTATCGCCAACTTTTACGTCTAAAGCACGTACTTCACCGTTTTCACGGATTTGACCATTGCCCACAGCAAGGATTTCACCTTGTGATGGTTTTTCTTGAGCAGAACCTGGCAATAAGATACCGCCGGCCGTTTTTTGTTCTTCTTCCACACGGCGGACAACGATGCGGTCATGTAAAGGGCGAATATTCATTGTTCACTCCATTAAAAGTTCAATTAAGTTGATAAAAGTTTACCCATATCACTCATAAAAATATTGTTGTTTAACAGAATATCAAGGGTAACGATTGCATTCTGCTATGAGCTATGGGGTTGTCCTAAAAGTGGGGTTGATTGAGTATCTTTTCAACCTTAAAAAAGTAATTTTTTTTATTAACAAAGCTGACAAGTGAGGTATGCCTGTATAGACTAACGCCTACATGGATTATTAGGTTTTATGTTAACCTCGGTTATTTTAGGCAGTAATAGACTAAAAATCCGCTTTTAATCGGTCAAAAACGCCGTATCTGGGTGGGAGAGTGACTTATGAACATGCTTATTCGTTTTTTTATTTTATTGGCTTTATTAAAACAAGAGTCAAAGCAGCGGCCATCCGCTGACAGCGTCACCACCGCTCAAAAACCAAAACTCACACAAGCGGAGTTGTTCACGCCCGTTAGCCGAAGCTATCGCGTACTGCCGCATGATATGGGGTTTCGAGATCACCTGCCCAACTACCGCTATTTGTCTTTTGTTGAGCTCAATGTCACCGCTTGGCTGTACAACATCCTCAAAAAAAATGGTCTAGGCGGGCTGAGCATGGACTGGATTATCTCGATGCAAGAGATGGTATATCTCAAACAAATCAAGTTTTTGAGTAAAATGACGGTGACCAGTACTTTAGAGGGGTGGGATGAAAAATACGTTTATTTTCAGCACCACTTTTATGTCAAAAATACGTTGATGGCCGTTGGTCTCACCAAATTTGTGTTGATGAATAAAAAAGGCAAGCAGCTGCCCTCAAGTATTGGCATGCAAGGTGAGCATTTGACCGAAGTTATTAACACTTGGAATGCCAACCAAACTGCTATCAAGTCTCAGTAACAACCTATTTTGAAAAAATAGGCTATATACCAACTGGCAAATTTGTTACGATTGAGCTTATAAAATTGAGCTTATAAATAGGACGGGTGAGTCGTTCCTATGAGCTTTTTATATAAAAAACTGATGAATAAAATAAGGACAGCGTTATGGCGCCGCAAAAATTAAAATGGACCGACAGCCTCGATATCGCTATCGAGCTTGTTGAGAAGTTTCCAGATACCGACCCACAATATATTCGATTTACCGACTTGCACCGCTGGGTAACTGAGCTTGAAAACTTCGATGACGACCCTCAAAAGTCGAACGAAGGCATTCTTGAGGCCATTCAAATGAACTGGATTGATGAGGCAGACTAGCTAATTTTTATAAAGCCAAGGCTATTTAAAGTATTAAGGTTTGTCAGGCTCAGTCCTATAAACCATGTCCTATAAGCTGAGTCATATAAAATTCGGTCATAATAAAGCCAGTGTCTTAATTAAGATACTGGCTTTATTTTTATCACGTCGCACTGCAGTGCCCTAAAACAGCATCATATCTGAGTATGAGGCATTATAAAGACACCTGACAAAACAGCGCTAACCCAGCAACAACTCTTCTAGCATACGCTCATAAATCTGAGCCAGTTTACCAATATCATCAATCTCCACACGCTCATCCACCTGATGAATGGTTGCATTACGCACGCCAAGCTCGACCACTTGCGCACCAGTTGGCGCAATAAAGCGGCCGTCAGAAGTACCGCCCGAGGTCGATAACTGAGTGTCGGTACCGGTAATGTCTTTGATGGCTACTTTACACGCATCCACCAGCTTGCCTTCAGCAGTTAAGAACGGATGGCCTGATAATTTCCAGTCAATCTCATAGGTAGCCTCAGTATTGGCAAAGTGCTTGTCCAAGATTTCATGGGTTTTGGCGCGTAATTCTTCTTCGGTGGTTTCAGTCGAGAATCTAAAGTTAAACACCACTTCAACGGTTTCTGGAATCACATTGTTTGCACCAGTACCACCGTTGATGTTTGAGATTTGCATCGACGTTGCTGGGAAAAAGTCATTGCCTTTGTCCCATTCGGTAACGCTAAACTCAGCCAAAGCAGGCAATAAAGCATGGATTGGATTAACCGCTAAATGAGGGTAGGCGACATGGCCTTGTTTGCCGGTCACCGTTAAAATACCGCCCAACGAGCCACGGCGTCCATTTTTGATCACATCACCTAAGCTGTCTGTACTTGATGGCTCACCGACTAAGCAATAGGTTATTTTCTCATTTCGTGCTTCTAAAACCTCAACCACTTTAACCGTACCATTAATTGATGGGCCCTCTTCATCTGAGGTAATCAGCATGGCGATTGAGCCATTATGGTCAGGATGGTTTTTGACAAAGCGCTCAGTAGCGACAGTAAAGGCGGCAATACCAGTTTTCATATCAGCCGCACCACGTCCCCAAAGGTAGCCATCCTGTACTTTGGCGTCAAAAGGTGCAATGCGCCAATTGTCCGGATTACCGGTAGGCACCACATCGGTATGGCCGGCGAAGCACACCACAGGGTCTTGGTTGCCACGTCTGGCCCATAGATTTTTTACCTGTGCATCGCGTCCGCTGGCTTGCGCATCACCAAAATACATAAACTCATGCGCAAATCCAAGCGGGCTTAAACGCTCAACTAATACCTCCTGACAGCCTTTATCGTGAGGTGTCACAGAGTCTCGGCACATCAGCTCAATACTAAGCTCTAAGGTTTGTTGCTGATGGTCAGTGGCGGTATTCGATGGGTCGCTTGTGTGCATAAATTCCTCAAGATATAAAGTAAAGGCTAAAAGATAGGGCTAAAAAAGGGGTGGGGCAATTGTAGTATGCCGCATAGGGCTTATGACGTATAGCGCCTTATTAAGTCATCAGCCTGCCGTTCGCTATAGGGGCTCGGCAATGAGCAGGGCATCATCACAGCGTAGCCAAGTGGCAATAGAGTAGCGCTGGCGATGGGCAAGCTCGACTTGGTGCAGCAAGTTACTATCAAAGATAACCAAACGATTGGCTTTGGGCATAAGCTGATGCGTCTGTCCCTCACTGTCTATAATAGACAACTCACCGCCGTCATCAAGTGTCCAGTCATCATTAAGGTAAAATACCGCCGAAATTACCCGCTCATCTCGGCCGACCGGATTATCAGAATGCCACTTATAACCAAATCCTGGTGGATAGCAGGCATAATGCGCCTCACTGTGACGAATACCGGCAAATAAGGTGCGATTAAACAAAAAGGCCAGATCATTAATGCTGTTGAGATAGTAAAAGCCGGCAAAAAAGTCCTTAGTAATCCAGCGAATTCTATCGCCGCGAATGTCCGTTTTGCGTACGCCTTCAGTCAGCTTGGCATCTCGATACTCAACAAAGCCACTTTCTGCTTGCAGCGCCAATAACGCTGTGGGCTGATACAGATCATCTAAGACGATAAAGCCTTGCTTGACAAAGCTATCGAGCATGTCTGCATCAAGTCTTTTTGCCCAATCTACCGCAAAGTCAGCTTGTTCAAGCATCTTTTGGGTGTCGCTTAAATCAAATTTGGGCACAAGAGCCTGTTTGAGTGAAGGACTTAACGATAAATAGTCTGTGTCAGGAGGCAGTTGCTTTAGCACTTGCTGCGCCAGCTGTTTGGATTGCACTAAATCGTCGGGAGTTAAAGGTGGTGGAATGGCTATGGTAATTGGGTCTTGGGGAGTGCAAGGGGTAGTGTTAAGGTTGCTTTCAATTTCAATTAAGGGGCTATCATTTAAGCTGTTTTCAATTAAGCTGCTTGTAAGGGTCGTTTTAACGACTGAGGCCATTGGTGGATTCCCGATTATCACTACTTTATTAAACCAAAAAGTTGGTAAAACAGAGCGTA
Source organism: Psychrobacter sp. H7-1 (assembly GCF_904846585.1). Classification (NCBI taxonomy): domain Bacteria; kingdom Pseudomonadati; phylum Pseudomonadota; class Gammaproteobacteria; order Moraxellales; family Moraxellaceae; genus Psychrobacter; species Psychrobacter sp. H7-1. Next base: position 2,461 of record NZ_CAJHBH010000032.1, on the reverse strand, counting down.
GCAGTTAAAAAGTGCTGAGTTATAGGTCTAGATGGGTACTATTAACCATTAATATACTCATTTTAAACCAGCTTATGCTACCATAGAACTAATTTTTGATAATGAACCTTTCTACACTAAAACAAGCTAACTTATGAATTACAAACATGCCTATCACGCCGGTAATTTTGCCGACGTTGCCAAACACATTTTACTGGTACAACTGCTGAATCAAATGAGTAAAAAGGGCAAACCTTATTATGCTCTTGATGCTTACGGTGGTCGTGGTCTTTACTCACTAAGCAGTGAAGAGGCACGAAAAACAGGCGAAGCCAAAGCCGGTGTCCAAAAGATTTTGGAGGCTGATGTCTCTGAAGCACCTGAAGCGGTTCGTCAGTATGTAGACGATATCAAACAAGCCCGTCAGACTTATGACAAGTATGTCTATCCAGGATCACCTTGGTGGATCGCCAATCATGTTGAAAAACATCCTGAAGTTAAGGTGCGCGCAGAAGCTTTTGAGTTTAAAAACACCGAATACGATGCCCTAAACTATCAGCTGTATCAATTGCCTATCGGTATTCACAACCGTGATGCCTTTGAAGGTATTCGCGCAGTGATTCCGCCCGTAGAGCGCCGCGGTGTGATTTTAATTGATCCGCCTTATGAGCAAGAGCACAAAGACTTTACTCGTTTAGTGGAGCTGTTGGTCGCTTCTATGACCAAGTGGCCACAAGGCGTGTATGCGTTATGGTTTCCTATCAAAAATATTGAAGCGGTTGAGCTTTTTTATAAAAAGATGAAGCGTACCGGTATTCGTAAGCAGCTACTGTGTGAGCTAAATATTTATCCGAATGATGTGGCAGTGGGCCTAAACGGTACCGGTATGCTCATTATTAATCCGCCTTGGCAGTTTGATCAACATGCGCGTCAGATTTTAAACTTCATCCAACCTTTAATGCGCCCTGAAGATGCGCCTGATTTACCACAAAGCCAAGCGGTAAACGTGCGCTGGCTAGTGGGCGAATAGCGATTAGTAGAAAACGAATTGACGAATAATTGCAGGTTAGATCCTAGAGGGATGTAGTATGACGACTCCAGATTCATCGCAGCCAGATGAGGCACCGCTTAATCATCCGCAGCCTACACGTCAGACAGAGTCTGGTATTGAAGGCTTGGATAGCTTGACCTTTGAAGTGATTGAGCAAGAGGTAGCAGATGGTAAGCCTGTGGTCAGCCGCGGTGTGTATTTGGCACCCAACCTAATCACTACGCTGTCCTTGTTATCAGGTTTTTTCTCAATTCTATCTAGTACTCAAGGTCACTTCTACAAAGCTTCCTTGGCCATCTTTTTGTCCGCTATCTTGGATGGTGCTGATGGCCGAGTAGCACGCATGCTCAATGCGCAAAGCCCTTTTGGTGAGCAATATGATTCATTGGCAGATATGCTTGCCTTTGGTGTGGCACCCGCCATTTTAATCTATAGCTTTGCGCTTCAGCCCTTAGGGCGGGTAGGCATTGCCTGTGCGTTCGTATTTACAGCTTGTGCCGCATTTCGTTTGGCACGCTTTAACGTACAAATTGGCGAAGTAGACAAAAAGTTCTTCGTCGGCTTGGCCAGTCCATTAGCGGCGATATTAGTCACAAGTGCAGTGATGGTTGCTATTGATCACGACCAGTGGATTGGTCAGTATGACATTCAGGTGATGATCATTGCTGCGGTGTGGGTAGTGATTTGTGGCCTACTTATGGTCAGTAACCTCAAATACTACAGCTTTAAAGAGTTTGATAAAAAGAAAGTTCCTTTTGTGGCATTGATTATTGCTGTATTAGTTATGGGTATTGTTTTATATGATATTCCAGTGGGTATTTTAGCCATTGGCATTATTTATGCTTTGTCGGGCATTGTCTCAACCTTAAACACCAAAGTTAAAGGTTAGACTTTATGGCTAAGTTAATTGGCGCTTAGTTGCCTTAATATGGCCACTGGTCATTTATTTCAAAAAAGATTAAAAATGCAGTTGACAGAAAAAATAAACCCTCTATAATACGCCCTCACTAAGACGGACATCGGGCAGCAAATCGAGAGATTGAAGCTGGTCAGCTTAGAGAAAATTAAAAATTAAGTGTTGACAACGATATTAAAATCTATATAATAGTCAGCCTGCTCAGCGATAACGGTGTTACTAATTAATAACAACGATGCTAAGCAAAGATACAACTTAGGCTTGGACGACAAGCTAAGTAATTATTTAAAAGCTTAAATCAAAGAACAACTTGTGTGGATTTTTGCTGATTTAGGATGCTAAAAATTAAAGTTGGGACATCATCTTTTCGGTGATGTGACTAACTATAAAAAATTATCATTCTTTATTAGTAGAAAAACTCGAAGTTAATTCATTATATGAAACATACGGAAAAGCAATTTGCTAGTATTGAATGAGCCAAGTTTAGAAGCTTCTTTAAAGAGCTTCATAGCAAG
>NZ_CAJHBH010000031.1:0-36798 GCF_904846585.1 Psychrobacter sp. H7-1 | reverse complement strand
TGAGCAGGCGTAGTCGGGCTCTGGGATTGCGCTCAGTCTTTGAGTGTTTGCCAAAGTCATGGTCTTCTAGGTTATGTATTGGTATGGTCATCAGTAGATTATACTATATATTTTGGGTTTGGTATAACTTGCCGCTTCAATATAACAACAAAGCCCAAATCTATAGATTTGGGCTTTGTTATGTCTGCCTATATAAAACTTGGTATGTTAAAGCAGTGCGTTTAAAGTTTGGCACCCATCAGTCGGATACCCAAACCAATAAAAACCACCCCACTTATCTTATTGAGTACGGTTTCGATACGGGGGTTTTGGCGCAACTGCTCACTAAATCTTGCGGCCAACAGTGCTAAGCTGATACACCAAGCTAAACTTGTGGCGGCAAAGCTTAGCCCCAATAGTGAAAAAGACAACATAGCAGACCCATAGTTGGCATCGATAAACTGCGGAAAAAAAGCCAAAAAGAACAGCGCCACCTTGGGATTAAACACATTGGTGAGCACGCCCTGCTTGTAGATTTGCCAACCATTGACACTGTCCCTACTTCGGCTAGGTATATCCTCTGCTAACTGCTCAGCGACTTGTGCACGCTTTTTGGGCCATAATAATCGGATACCCAGATAACACAAGTATAAAGCACCGATATATTTGACCATATTAAATGCCATTGGGTGGCGTGACAGCAGCACAGACAGTCCCAAAGCTGCCAATAAGGTATGTACCAAGATACCTGAGGTAATACCCAAGGCTGAAAAGACGCCGGCCTTAGACCCCTGTGAAATACTGCGCATGATGATGTATAAACTGTCCGCACCTGGCGTCAAGTTAAGCAGTAAGCCTGCCGCCAAAAACCCCCAATAATTCTCAATCCCAAACATTATTACATCCTTTTAGCTTAGTATCACAAAGTACGGGCTCATCCGTGAGCCTAGAGCATGAGCTCAAGCAGTGTTTACCTTGAAGTCATGCGCCAAAACTTAGAGGGTTTGAATGGCCGTTAAAATCTGCTTTTTTAACATCAAATACTCTTGGCTGTCCAAAAACCCGTCATGCTTAGGAATAGCAAATTGCTCGGTTAACTGAGCCGGCACCCCTTTTAACACATACAGATGATCAGACAAATAGATCGCCTCATCAATATCATGGGTAATGATGAGACAGGTTAATGCTAAGCGTTTTTGTAGCTGACTAAACCAGTGATACATCTCATCTTTGGTCACAAAATCTAAGGCTGAAAATGGCTCATCGAGTAGCATAATTGGGTTATCACTTAAATAAGTGCGCAAGAGTGCTGCACGCTGACGCTGACCACCCGATAAGGTCTGTGGATACTGATCTCCCAAACCTTCTAAGCCAAAACGTGCCAACTGCGGTGTCACAATCTGCTTTATCTTGTCTTTGCTATAGCCCCTCAAGGTCAAAGGCAAAGCAATGTTATCAAACACCGTCTTAAACGGCAGCAGCAAATCTTTTTGTAGCATATAGCCGACTGTACCCGCCTGCCCTGTGGTATCCACCCCATTAATAAACACCTTGCCCAAGCTTGGGGTCAATAGGCCAGCTGCGATATTAAACAAAGTGGTCTTACCCACACCGCTGGCACCGACAATACTCACCACATCATTCTTAGCCACTGACATCGTTAAATTGTCAAAAATGGGCTTATCGCCAAAGCTGTGGCTAATACCTTCTAATACCAAGACTTTATCCATAATACGTCACTCACAGCAGCTTAAGCGCTAAGCCATACAAACCCAAAGTTATAAATAGTCGTTACTGACACCTGCCTGTGGTGGCAGAGGCTTATCAATAAGACCTTGTTTATACACCCAGTCATAGAACCTATCCCAGCGATCATAATCAAACTTACCCCAGTCGCCCTCGTCATCTAGATACTGTTTTGAGATGTATTTTTGACTGGCAAGCGCAAGCTCTTTATTAGTCTCAGGCGCATATTTTATTAAGATATTGGCGCTCTCTTCTGGATTTTTAGCCGCATAAATATAGCCTTTTTTCATGGCCGCTAGCATCTTTTTAACCAGTTGTGGATTGCTGTTAAGTAGCTTATTGTTGGTAATTACCACAGGCGCATAATAATCAAAGATAGGCTCATAATCTCTTAAGAAGAAAAAGTTAGTGTCCACACCTTTTAACTTGGCATGAACCCCATCCCAGCCATAATAAGCCAAGATATAGTCAAACTGATTCATACGAAGTGCCACAGTGGCATCGGTTGCTTCACCAGGAATTTTTACCAAATCGTTACCCACAATATGCGACACGGTGGCATCATCAATCGGGTCTTCCCAAGTAGAATAGCGTTTACCATTTAAGTCCTTTGGAGACTTGGCACCCAACGACTTCAAAGACAATAAACCTGCTGGGTTATGCTGTAGTATTGCCGCTACTGCGGTAATGGGTACACCTTTTTCCAAACGACTGACCATATTGGGCTGAAAATAAATCCCAAAATCGGCTCTGTCATTGGCCACCAAAGTTGAAGCACTGTCTTCACTCGGCTGTACGATTTGGACCTCAAGACCTTGTTCTTTAAAATACCCCTTGTCTTGTGCCACATACAGACCCGTATGGTTGGTATTGGGCACCCAGTCTAATGAGATAACCACTTGAGTTAGCGCATCTGTTGTGTCTGAAGCTGCCTTTGTAGATGTCTCTTTTGGCTGGCAGGCCATTAAACTTAGCGCCATAATTGCCATTAACATCAGCCCTATCACTGAGTAACTTCGACTTTGCTTATAACCGTTTATGCTTAAAATAGACACTATAAATCCTCTTTAAGTAGCTTTACCAGTAAGCTTTGAATTGTTTTTAAAAGTCATTTTTATTAAAAAACATTATAAAAAATTGTGTCTTAGAACCCGTCTTTCTAACCATTTAACCAGTGCAATCAATAAAATGGTTAGAAAACTAATCAAAAAAATAACCGCAAACATGCTATCTAAATCATACGACTTACGCACTCGGGTCATATAAACACCCAGCCCATGATAGCCACCCAGCCATTCTGCAATCACCGCTGAGATGAGGGCATAAGATAACGCCACTTTTAGACCAGTAAAAAAAGAGCCCATGGCAGAAGGGATTTTTAAATGACGATATAGCTGATACGTTGACGCTTTCATCGATTTAAACAAATTTAAGTGCTCACGGCTCACCGATTGATAGCCGTCAATTAAAGCAATGGTTATGGGAAAAAATACCGCTAAAATGACCAACACCACTTTAGGGGTAATGCCGTAGCCAAGCCAAATAATAAGCAAAGGCGCAATGGCAATAGTGGGAATGGTCTGATTGAGCAAAATCACCGGATAGACCAAATCCCTGATGGTTTTTGATAAATCCATGCAGATAGAGAGTACAAAACTTACAATCAGACCAATGGTGGTACCAATAATGGCTGTGGCCAACGTATATTTAGCATGTTCCATCAATAACCCAAAGTCCTCAATAAAGGCTTGAACAATTTGTAAGGGTGAGGGCAGCAGATAATCTGGAATAACCTCAAACTGTACGCACAGTTGCCACACCAACAATATCAAAATCACTAACACGTGGCTTTTGATAAGAGTCAATGCTTGCTTGCCCACTAATAATATTTTTTGGTTGAGTGTCATTATCTGGGTTCTCAAGAAAAACTTGCTTAAAATTAAGGCAAAAAAAAATGGCATGTCATTGCGATTAGAATTCTAGCAAAATAATTGCTGTAAGATGCATTAATAATTCATAGTATCAGACTAAGCCATTGGCTTTTAAGTTTAAATATAAAAATACTTAACCCATAAAAAAGTCCTTGATAATACAGTTACCAAGGACTTGATGACACATTAAGAATAAAAGACGGTCTATTTAGACTTAAGCGGGAGCTTTGCCCACCACATGTAACGCTTTGATATTAACAAACTCTTTCATACCAAAGCCGCCGTGCTCACGACCAAAGCCTGAATCTTTCACACCACCAAAAGGCAGACCTGGATGTACTAGGCTATAACCATTGATATAGACCATACCTGTATCAAAATATTGGCTGGCCAGACGGATGGCTTTATCTTCATCTTTTGAGAATACACCACCACCTAGACCATAACGGCTGTCGTTGGCAATACGAAAAGCATCTTTTTCATCTTTGGCACGAATTAACGAGGCCACAGGACCAAATAATTCATCTTTATAAGCAGGCTGATCTTCAGAGATATTCTCCAAAATTACCAGCGGATGATAAGCACCTTCTTTGGGTAGACTCTCATCAAGCTCGCTGCTATAAGCCACTTTTGCACCCTTATCGATACTCTCTTGCATCTGCTTTTGCAGTGTGTCACGCTGACTTGAGCTTGACATTGGACCGACATCGGTAGAATCCTGCATAGGATCGCCTACGCTATAACCCTTAAACTTCTCAATCAATAGCTCACGGAACTTATCATACACAGCATCCACTATCACGAAGCGCTTAGCTGCCACACAGGTCTCACCATTGTTATACAGTCTTGCATAAGCACAGGTGGTGGCTGCTAAATCTAAATCTGCATCATCTAAGACGATAAACGCATCGTTTGAGCCGAGCTCCATCACTGTTTTCTTAAGCACTTTTGCAGCTTGCTGAGCCACGACAGCACCTGCTTTGTCACTACCGGTCAGGGTGACACCACGAACTTTTTTATTTTCAATAATTTTGCCAGATTGATCATGGCTAATTAACAAGGTTCTAAATAAGTCTTTAGGCAAATCAGATTCATGCATAATTTTTTCAATAAGCAATCCAGAACCTGTGACATTCGAAGCATGTTTTAATAAAATGCTATTACCTGCCATTAAGTTTGCAATGGCATAGCGGAACACTTGATAAGCAGGATAGTTCCAAGGCTGGATACCATAGATGATACCAATGGGCTGATAAGTAACGATGCCTTTTTTGAGTCCTTCAAGCTCACGCTCATCATCCGCCAGTGCCGCTACGCCTTGGGCAGATGTAAAGTCACAAATACTCTTACACAGATCAATTTCTTGTAAGCTGTGCTTATAGGTCTTACCTCGCTCCTGTGTCATTAACTTTGCCAGCTCTTCTTTATACTCGTTGAGCTTTTCACCAATGGAGTTGATGACCTTAGCGCGCTCTTGTGTAGACACTTCTCGCCATTTCAAAAAAGCTTCGTGTGACGCATCAATAATGTCATTAACTTGCGACTCATTCATATAGTCATATGAGGTAATCTCTTCGCCTGTGGCTGGGTTTATAGTTGTAATATCTGACATGTTATTTATCCTTTTTATATTTATGCGATTGTCATTATCAGCTGATGTGCTTTTCGCTCGTCGATTGCTTCTTGCTTACCGACTGCATTGAATAGCATAACAGGGTCAATGACTTACAGCATTATGAGGATGTTAATAACTGTGTGGGATATGTTAATCAAACTAACCGAAACATAAACCTAATTTAGAACAAATGACTAATCATCGGAATGTCATCTTCTTTGGCCTCTTCATCGGCCACTACTTGACGCGCCACATGCATGATTAACTGACGCAGCCACCGATGCGCAGGATGATGCTGCAATAAAGGTGACCAAGCCATCGTTAATTCAAATTCAGGTATAAAAAAGGGCGGCTCTTTTAATACGATACTGTCATTGGTGGCTTGCATACGTGCGACTCGAGTTGGCAAAGTGGCAATCAAGTCTTTATTGGCAGCGAGCATGGCTGGCATCTGATAATGACGGGTAAAGACACTGATTTGGCGCTTTTGACCTAAGCGCTGCAAGGCTTGGTCAATAGAGCCTAGACCACCTGACTTATCGGGGTTAACCCCAAAGCCCACCCCCATACCAGTTTTGGATACCCAGACGTGCTGTGCTTTTAAATAGTTCTTTAAGTTAAAGCGGTGCGCATAAGGACTTTCCGCCGACAATAAGCAGCTAAAGGTATCACGCCATACCAATACTTGGTGAAAACTTTGAGGTATCTCATTAAAACGGTTAATGGCGAGATCTACCCGCCCCTGCTCCATATCACGATAAGAGACATCAGAGGGCGTCAAAAAGTCCAAAATCACATTGGGCGCCTCTGAGCGCAGCGCTTTTACCAGACGAGGGACCAAAGTCGCCTCAGCATAATCTGAGGTCATAATCCGAAACACACGAGAGGTGCTATAGGGTCGAAACTCTGTACGCGGCTCAAGAAGCTGGGTCAATTCAGCCAAGATTTCACGCACTCTGGGCTGTAATTCTAAGGCTCGTTCAGTCGGTGTCATTCCCTCAGAGGAGCGTACCAACAGTGGATCATTAAACAGCTTGCGCAAGCGGCGTAGGATATTACTCATGGCAGGCTGCGTGATGCCCAGTTGTTCAGCGGCGCGAGTCACATTCTTTTCACGCAATAACACATCTAAATTTACCAATAAATTTAAATCGACTCTTTGTAGGTTCATAACACTCTCTGTAATTGGTATGGTTTTGGCTTTTGGGTTGCCGATTTTTAGGCTTTTTGGCGAAAATTTTAAGCTTTTTAACGTCAATACGGTCAACTGGCACAGGTTGCAATAATCAGGCCCAAAACTTAGGTTTTTGAAGTTAATTGATAAAAAAATAGCGGCACAATCATTTATTAATGCCTCTTATTATAGCTCAAAATCGGCTGTAAACCGTTTCTACCATTGTACTATAATTTAAATAAATACCCAAGATAACCTTCATAAACTAGATAAATTACCCTAATGTGGTTATAGTGATTATCAAGTGTTAAGGGCATAGTGATTAACCACTATAACTTCAGATAATCTGTAATAACGTTCAAGAACGATAAAAAGATTTTCTTTAGAAACAAACATTTACAAGTTTTATAACCGCATATCGAGGTTTACTGCTAACTTATTAGCCTTAACCTCATATTTTAAAGAGAGTTAAATAAAACTTCTTTATCTAACCGTTCAACATCTAGTAGTAAGAAGTATTTATTTCGCCTAACCCATCCTCAATCAAGGAGACAATTGATGTCAACTTATAAATCAGCTATTGACCATATCCGTGAAATTAAAGCAAAGCATGGCAACTGGCAGAATATCAGCGAATCTGATGCTGCTCGTATGATGGTTCAAAACCGCTTCAAAACCGGTCTTGATATCGCTAAATACACGGCTGCTATCATGCGTAAAGATATGGCAGAGTATGATGCAGATACATCTAAGTACACTCAGTCTCTAGGCGCATGGCATGGTTTTGTTGCACAACAAACTATGTATGCTAAGAAAAAATACTTCGGTACGACTGCTAAAACCTACATCTATCTATCAGGCTGGATGGTAGCGGCTCTACGCTCAGAGCTTGGTCCATTACCTGACCAATCAATGCACGAAAAAACAACGGTTCCTGCGCTAATCGAAGAAATCTACACCTTCTTACGTCAAGCAGACGCGAAAGTATTAAATGATTATTTCCGTGAGCTTAACGCTGCTAAAGAAGCCGGTCAAGATACTTCTGAAATCGAAGAAAAAATCAATAACTTTGATTCACACGTAGTGCCAATCATCGCTGACATCGACGCAGGTTTTGGTAACGAAGAAGCGACTTACTTACTAACTAAAGCCATGATCGAAGCGGGTGCTTGTGCTATCCAGATCGAAAACCAAGTATCTGATGCCAAACAATGTGGTCACCAAGCCGGTAAAGTCACTGTACCACATGAAGACTTCATCTCTAAGCTTAACGCTATCCGTTATGCATTCTTAGAGCTAGGCGTTGATGATGGTGTTATCGTTGCCCGTACCGACTCTGAAGGTGCATCACTTACTCAAAAGATCCCAGTATCTGAAGAGCCAGGCGACCTTGCTTCTAAATACATCGACTTCATCGACGTTGAAGAAATCGACATCGCTGATGCCAAAGAAAACGACGTACTATTAAAGCGTGACGGTAAATTAGTTCGCCCAGTTCGTCTAGCTAACGGTCTATACCAGTTCCGTGAAGATACCAACATCGACCGCGTTGTACTTGACTGTGTAACCGCTCTTGAAAATGGTGCTGACCTTCTATGGATCGAAACACCAACGCCAGACGTTGCACACATCAAAATGATGGTTGACCGTATTAAAGAGCAGCAGCCTAAAGCGAAGCTTGTATACAACAACAGCCCATCATTCAACTGGACGCTAAACTTCCGTAAGCAAGTTATCGCTCAGTGGGAAGAAGAAGGCAAAGACATCTCAGCATACGACAAGAATAACTTGATGAGTGCTGAATATGATGGTACTGAGCTTGACGCTGCTGCTGACCAAGCTGCGAAGAACTTCCAGAAAGATGCGTCACGTGAAGCGGGTGTATTCCATCACCTAATCACGCTACCAACTTACCACACAACAGCACTTAGCGTTCATGAGCTTGCTAAAGGCTACTTCGGTGAAGACGGTATGCTTGCTTATGCAGCTGGCGTACAACGTAAAGAAATCCGTGAAGGCATCTCTTGCGTTAAGCACCAAGCAATGGCTGGTTCAGACTTAGGTGATGATCACAAAGAGATCTTCTCTGGTGACAACGCACTTAAAGCTGGCGGCGAGAAAAACACAATGAACCAGTTCTAAGAACTCTTTAGACCAAAGCTCTTTATAAAAGACGCTTCGTTCATCATTAACAAAGTCGCTCTAACCTCGGTTGGAGCGACTTTTTTTATAAACCTAGGCGCTTAAAGTACATACAAACTGCCCTCATTGTCTAAATTCTTATGCTCTTTTGGGCTATGATGATGCTTACAGACACTGTCATCAATCTGTCACGTTAATCCGCTTGTTATTGTGTCTAACATATCCTAGGATATTGAATAAATAGCTTCTTTTTTATAACCCTACCCTTACAAAAATTATTAACCACAATAATTACTTATATAACTATTTTTATAACTGCTTCTATGAGTTTAGACTCGAGGACACATCATGCAAGAAATTGAGCTTAAGTTTTTAGTGCCAGAATATCGATTAGACGGCCTAATGCGTCAGACCAAAGTTAAATCCTCTCTCACCTCCTTACTCGCCGCCCATTATTTTGACACACCAGATCAAGTTTTGGCTGCCAATGGTATGGCATTAAGAATACGCAAAGAAGGCGATCGTTGGGTGCAGACTCTAAAGTCTAATGGCGATGGTATGGCCTCACGCGGTGAGCAAAATAACGTCTTAGACAGTCAAATGGTAGCTGAAGCTTTGGCAACAGATAGCCTCTCTCCTGATTTATCACTTTACGATACCTTAGATATTACTCAGCTCGTAGCCTCCCCCGATACCCGGCGCACCACTGATGCCCTAGCCTGCCAATACATCACAGAGTTACAGCGCACGACCCGCTTAATCAAAAAAGACGACAGCACCATTGAGCTTGCTTACGATGAAGGCAGAGTGATCCACGGAGAAGACTCTCAAATCAGCCAGCCTATCCATGAAATTGAATTTGAGCTGATTGAAGGCGATGTGCATTTTTTATTTGAAACGGCTAAGACGTGGTGCCGACGCTACAACCTGTGCTTATCAACGGTAACCAAAGCTGAACGTGGTGGACTGCTGCTGGCCGGCAAGCAGCATGCTGAAGCAACAAAAGCTGATTTACGACAATTGGCTGTGCATAAAAAAATGAGTCAGCCACAGTTTCTGCGTGCTGTGGTGCATAACTGTATGATCCAAATTCTACCTAATGCCAGTGCTATTGCTGATGGCAGTACCGATGGCGCGCATGTACACCAGTTAAGAGTGGGTATCCGTCGATTGTGTACCGCTTTGAGATTCTTTAAGGACTTCTCCTCTCAAATTAACCCTGAGTGGGCACCTATCCTTAAGCAAACCTTTAGCTTATTGGGTGATTATCGAGATCGCGAGTTGCTACAAACCCGCACTCAGCCTATGCTTGAAAAACTAGGCGGTCCGGCAGTAGATTGGTCTGAGGAACGAGCCGCCATCCGCATTAAACCCATCGATGCGGTACGTGCTAATGACTTTCAGATTACCTTGCTAGAATTGATTGAATATACCATGAGTCCTGCCAAAAAAGATCGCCCCCTAATAAAGCATAGTGGGACGGGCAGTAAGACTAAGGGCGCAAAAAAGAACCCAGCAAAATTAAGCACTCAGCAAGCCACCTCTGAGCTATTAGAGGCCTTATATACCAAGATTAGCCAAGCAAGCGATCAGTTTGCCAGTTTATCTACTGACGCTCAGCATGACGTCAGAAAGCGCTTAAAAAGCCTGCGTTATGTCAGTGAATTTACCGCTGCGCTTTATAAGGACAAAAAGTCCAAGGCATTTTTAAAGTATCTAGAGCCTGCACAAGAGATATTGGGAGAGTATAACGATGATATCGTGGGACAATACTTTTATGGTCAAAAGGCACAGCAAGACCCCAATGCTTGGTTCGCTGTGGGCTACTTTAGTGCGCAAGAGGTACACGCCGCTGATCAATGCGCTCAAAGCCTTAAAAGCATCAAAGACGCGCCTAAGTTTTGGTAGTTTATAGAGCTCTAGTTGGCGAAGCTAGCTTAGCTTAGCTTAGTTCACTCAACATAAACATAAACCACAAATGCTCTTATTAGGCTTTAGCAGCAATAAGAGCATTTTTTATAAGCTGACAAAACCCATTATTATTTAGCAATAATATCTACCGGCATACCCTCTTGCACCTGATCGAATAACCAAATCACATCCTCATTGCGCATGCGTACACAGCCATGGGACATAGGCACGCCCATTGGCTCAGTATCTGGCGCCCCATGAATATAAATGTAGCGACGATAGGTATCACAGCAGCCTTGCTCATTGTCGCCCTTATTTATCCCTTGTTCACAGCCACTAAGCCACAATATACGGCTCAGTATCCAGTCTCTATCTGGGTGCTGCTGTGCCAATTGCTCATGATAAATTTCACCAGTTGGCAAGCGGCCCACAAACACGCTATTGATTGGCATTTGATCGCCAATTTTGCTGGCAACATAATGCTTACCAAGTGGGGTACATCCTGTGCCCTCTAAGCTGCCGATGCCGTTTTTGGCAGTAGATACAGAGAATATGCGCTGCGGACGTACCGCATCAAAGCTTGGGTTATAAAAAGCCAACGTCTGCGTAGCGATGTTGACCGTGATTGTTGGGGTAGATTTTTCGGCCATCTTTAAAGTAGGCATAACAGGTCACCTGATTATTAGAATAAAAACTTTACAAAACTAAAATTGTGATAAGCTGACATCTTATATAAGGACTTGTAACTGAGTATAATCCCCCTTATGATAACTGCAAATTATGCAAACTTGTAGGTCTCATGACAGCACTTGTCCCAACCCGTGTATCACTTTATGACTTTCTTGTTAAAGACACCTTGCCTATAGATGCGATATTCGCAGATTTGGGCACGATCTCTTTGCCACAAGCCCGAATTATTATCGAGCAAGGCATTCAAGCAGTGATTAGCGCCTTATTGGCCTATAACCAACTACAAGGTGCGGATGCGGTTCTAAAAAAACTGTTAAACCGCAGTCAAATCAAAGAGCTGCGCAAGTATAATGCTTTTAATTTCCGTACGATGCAAAGCGCTTTGCAACACGGCCAAAATGTCAGCGAAGCCTTATTTTCCTCAAGTGATATCCAGCGCGCTGTGTGTCACAAATTAGCCGAGCAGGCTCAGCTTAAGCCCGGTCAAGCTCGACCTTTACTGTCGGCGCTGAGCGTCTTGTGTCTACGTGAAATTGCCATATTGGCAGATTTTGCTCATCTAGATGCCGCTGATCTTGATCAGTGGTTTAAGCAGCAGCCGCAGTTTTTGTGGTTAAAGCGTGACCAGGCTGCCCTAGCCTCTGCACAACATATCTGTGACACCTACGCCTATCAAATACCAGATTTTGACCCTGACTGGCATTCAATCACCGGTTACAAGCTACCCGCTGCCACCCCCACCTTAAGCTTAGATCAGATGCCACATTATGCCAAGGTCATTGGACGCACAACCCAGCCATCTGCTGTGCCTAGTAATGAGCCGCTTATTGTGGATACTGCTAATAAAAGTGATATTCTCACCTTTTGTGCAATGGATAATATCGCCCTGCCTTATCAGCGCTGGATGCTACAGCTGGCTAAAATCTCAGAAATTTACCTTAGCCGCAATCGCTTAAAAATTGCGCCTGAACCGATTCAGCCTCCCTCTCGCCCCTTTGTCAACTTTATTTTTATGGACAAAGAAAAAGAAGAAAAGGCTTTCACTTCTGCCTCTAACTCTACTGAGCCTACATCCTCTACCGCTTTTTGGAAAAACCCTGTGATTATCTTATTGGTGATTGTAATTGGCGGCTTAGGACTTATGGCTGTGGGAAAATATCAGTATAAAAAATCTAAAATGATGCAAACCCCGAGCCCCTCTACTCAGATACAAGTACGTGATACTACAGCTGATTAGCATCCCTACTATTTATTCTACTGTTGTTCAATAGCGGTACGCACTGCGTAACCTGGCATAAAAAAGGACAAGTCTAATCAGCTTGTTTTTATTATATCTGGATATGACTGCCGCTTAGAGCTGATCAATGGCCATTTGAGTCAGTACTCGGCCACGAGCAGTACGTAGAACATAGCCTTGTTGGATAAGATAAGGCTCAATCACATCCTCTAGAGTGCCTCTATCTTCAGCCATCGCCGCAGCAATGGCCTCTACACCTGCTGGACCGTTATCAAAGCGGGCATGTACCATTTCAATATAGCGGCGATCAAGATGATCTAAACCGCGTCTGTCCACTGCCAGCATATCGAGCGCACTGTCTGCAATCTCACCAGTTACCTCACCATTTGATTTCACCTGAGCATAGTCACGTACCCGGCGCAGCAAACGGTTGGCAATACGCGGTGTGCCTCGTGAACGACGTGCCACCTCCACCGCCCCTTCAGGCGTCATCACCACATTCATCAGACGCGCTGAACGGCTAACAATAGTCGTCAAGTCTTCAATATTATAAAACTCTAAGCGCTGTACAATACCGAAGCGATCTCTTAACGGAGAGGTCAATAGGCCGGCACGTGTGGTGGCAGCTACCAAAGTAAAGGGTGGCAAATCAAGCTTGATAGAACGGGCTGCTGGCCCCTCACCTATCATGATATCAAGCTGGAAGTCTTCCATGGCAGGATACAAGATCTCTTCAATCACCGGGCTTAAGCGATGGATTTCATCAATAAAAAGCACATCGCCTTCTTCCAAATTAGTGAGCATAGCTGCTAAATCACCGGCACGCTCAAGTACCGGACCTGAAGTGGAGCGAAGATTTCCGCCCATTTCACGCGCAATAATATTGGCCAAAGTGGTCTTACCCAGACCCGGAGGCCCGAAAATTAACGTATGGTCTAACGCCTCATTCCTTCTACGAGCCGCTTCAATGAAAACCTCCATCTGCTCACGCACCACCGGCTGACCAATATATTCTGCCAATGTACTGGGGCGAATATTATTATCTACGCTATCATCCACCCGCTCTACAGGATGTATAAGTCTATTTTCCATAAGATATTTACATTCAATTTTGCAAAAAAGAGAGCAAGCTAAGCCTGCTTAAAAGGAGCGTTACATCATCCCTCACTGAGGGTTAAAACGTAAGTGAATAAGTGTCATAAAACTGGCGTCTTAGGATCGTTCAACATGCTCGAAAGCGCATACTCTAAAAACAAAACGCACAGACAAAAAAATTACGCTCTAGTAACAACTTACGATATACAATAAATAATCGCAAGTCATTACTATAGCGTAAGACTTAAAAAGAAAGAACCTTTTATATAATATAGATTTATCTTTTAAGCTTGACTGTGTCTATTGACTAGGCAGCAGCATGAAAATGCTTCTTTAAAACCTCAAGACAACGGGTAATTTTTGCCGGTTGTTGCTCGCGATCTAAAGTAACTGCATATAAAACGAAATGAGGTAGTGAATATTCTGGAATGACTTCTACTAGCTCACCAGAAGCCAATTCTTTTTGCACATCTAAAGACATCACACGTACTAAGCCATGGCCTTCTTTTGCCAAGGTTGTTGCTAAAAACACATTATTGGTTTGAATTCTAGAGGTGATCTTAACGCGGTTTTTCTTACCGGTTTCGATGCTGCTAAAATCTAGCGTATTAGGATCTTTCATCAAGTCAATGCTAATTAACTGATGGTTGGCCAGATCTTTTGGTTTAGTGATTTTTTCGTGCTGTCTTAGATAGTGCGGAGAAGCCACAAGCATCTGCTTAACTTCAGCCAATGGATAAGTAGCTACCGAGCTATCTTTGATTTGTGGGCTCATACGAATAGCAATATCCGCGCGCTCATCAATCATATCGATATAATGGTTATCTGCTAGGAAGTAGATACTTAAGTCATCATGAGCTGACATCCAAGTCGATAGAGCGGGAAGGATGTGGTTAACACCCAACTCTGGCGTCGTTGCAATACGCAGACTGCCTGCTAGCTCATCACGCAATTGGTTGACTTTGATACGCCCTTGGTCTGCAGCAGTTACCACATCTTTGGCTGACTCATAAAAGCTTGCACCAGCTTCAGTCAAGCTAAGCTTACGAGTCGATCTGTGTAACAGTACTACGCCCAAATCTTTTTCAAGAGAGCGAATTTGTTGGCTCACTGCACTGGTAGTGATACCTAATTGTCGAGCGGCTCCACTAAATGAACCATGGCCGACAACACTGGCGAAAACCGCCATTCCTCGTAAATTGTCTAACATCATTCTTAACACCTAACTATGTAATTTAAGCAAGACAGTATACCTCATTTAAGTAGACAATTGTTGAGAAATTACAGACAAATGCCTACTTTTTTAGTTTTTTAGGTTTACTTTTTGTGTAAGACTATTACAGAATGCATTCAGAACAAATTAACAATTTTTTTGTGGGTTTTTTTCGACCTCAAAAAGCTTCAAACTGGTTATTTTCCCTTGTGCGTCATGGATAAGACGCTGCATCACGGGACTGTTAGTGATGAGCTCTTGAGCATAATTTTTGGCCTGAATTTCACGATTTTTTTGTCTGCTTTGTGGCAAAAGCTCAGCTTGCTCCGAGTTTAATGAGGTATCGATGGCAATCGATACTTCTGCCCCAAATTGCTGCGTCAAATGATTAGCCAAATGCTGAAAAATGCTCTGCATGTTTTTGGTATCAAAGGCAACTTTAAACTCGCTACGGCCACTAATTTCACCAGTCATAACCCCTTGTCGGGCCATTGCCAGCTGATCCTGCGCCAAGGCACCTGATTCACGAGCGGTTTGTAACCAATAGTCCCATTTATCTGGGGTCCACTCGCCCTCTAACGTTTGCTCCGGGCATTTTAATAGACTACGCGGATCCTCAGCAGATAAAGTGATCTGCGGATCTTGATGTTCAACAGTATTTGAAATCACTGAATCAACCGGCGCCGCGTGTTCGGCTTCCGGGTGTGAGTTTTCAGTGGGCTGGGCTGACGATAATGATGTAACTGATGAACTGTCCTTCGTCTTGACTTGATCTTCCTGGTCTACAGAGATTAGCGGCTCTGAGTCGAGCGCCGATTTGGAAAGGCGTAATTCTAAATCACTTTTTCTCTCAAGGGAAGTATTAGTTGATAAATAACTACTATTATTTTGATAGTCACCATCAAAATCAGAATCTTCCTTAATATCAACAGCTTGCTCCTCTAATTGCGGCCTAGTATCTTGAGCCGTTGGCTCAGAAGCTAATGGGGTGGCAAAATCTGTTTCATTCAATGACGCAGGATTGATATCAGCACCAGATGTACTGCTCAGTTGATAATCGTCTTGATGGGTTTTAACATCGATATTTGCTGTATTATTAATATCAGCATCATTAACATTAGGCGATTGTGGCTCAATATTTGTATCCGCCATAGACTCAGTGCTTGTGGCGGATAAGGCCTGCTCAGTTAAGTAATCTTCAGCCTGGTCAGCGTTAGTATGTGGTGCCTGCATCTCGATACTCGCCGGCTGGTCAGAGGATGCTTTATGGGCAGGTGTGTTTGAGCTCGCCACCGCCACTTCATTTAGCGCCAGCGGTCTAAAGGCCAGCAATCTTAATAAGCACATCTCAAGCGCTTGCAAGGGTGTATTGGCAAGCTTAATCTGCTCACGGCCTTGAATGACAATCTGATAATATAGCTGCAAGACATCCGGACCAATCTGCGCCGCCAATGCTGTAATCTGCTGAGCTTGCAGGTCATTGACGTTGAGTGAGACATTAGGCAGCAGCTGCACCATAGCAATTTGATGCAATAAATCAGCCAGCCCATCAAACATACTGCCTGCATCGACCAACTGCGCCCGCATCTGCTCAATGTGTGCTGAGAGCGCAGGCGCATTACCTTGATAGATATCCAGTAATAGGCTAATTAAGTCTGCACTATCAATAAGCCCCAACATGTCATTAACCGTCTCATCGGTCAATCGACCTTGACCAAACGCAATGGCTTGATCGGTTAAAGACAAGGCATCACGCACCGAGCCTTTGGCAGCATTGGCCAACTGCCATAACGCCGGTTGCGTAAAATCAATGTTTTCTTGAGTCAACAAATTAGCAATATGGTCACTAAGCGCTTGCTGCGGTAACGGTCGCAGTACAAATTGTAGGCAGCGACTGATAATGGTGATTGGCAGCTTTTGGGGGTCTGTGGTGGCCAATAAAAACTTAACATGCGCTGGCGGCTCTTCTAATGTCTTTAATAGAGCATTAAAGCTGTGGGTTGAGAGCATGTGCACTTCGTCTATTAGGTAAACTTTGTATCGACCTTGAGTAGGCGCATAAGGCACATTATCAATAAGCTCACGCGTATCCTCTACCTTGGTGCGAGAGGCGGCGTCGATCTCAATTAAGTCAATAAAGCGGCCTTGATCAATAGCAACGCAGCTGCTACAAACTCCACAAGGCGTACTGGTTACCCCAGTTTCACAGTTTAGACACTTGGACAAAATACGGGCGATGGTGGTCTTACCCACTCCGCGAGTCCCAGTAAATAAGTAGGCATGGTGTAGCCGATTATGATCAATGGCATTAATTAAGGCTTTAGACACATGTGACTGTCCAACCAACTCGTGGAAGTTCTTTGGACGATACTTACGTGCTAAAACTTGATATTGCTGCGACATAATAGACAACCAAACCTATAACGATTAAAAAAATTGTGGATTAAAAGTGGCAAGCCCACCTAGGTGACTTGCCACTGATTTAATACATTACCTTGAAAGCAGACTACTAGCATACAGCCGCTGATACTAATTAAGCATGGGCCTGCTGATAATATCTTTTTTCAATATCAGACATCACTGAGCCTGACTGATGAAATACATCCATCTGTACCGTGACATTGCCTTTGCCATCATGATTTGACATGTCAAAGCCTAGGATAAAATACTCTTTCATTGCCGGATCTTGTAACTGAGCATTGATATCCATGAGTAAGTTTTGATGATTGTGTCCAATATACTGACGAGAATACTCAGCATTGGCATCAAGCCCATAAACCACAATGACGTAATGATGACCAAAGTCATTATAAGAGTGTTGATGACACAAGTAGCCGTTTAAACACTCTTGTTGTGACCGGGTCTCATAAGCCATCATCTCTTCGATGATACTCATGCGGGTATACATAGACTCAGCGACCAACAATTTAACTTGTGGTAAAGGTAGCGTATCTTGAGCGTCATGACGGCGCTTAGTCGTACCATTTAACAGCTTTTGAAAGATGCTAGAATAGCTTTGCAGCTTTTGAGACAATTCGGCATGCTTTTTTTCAAGCTCAGCTGGAATCTGGGCATTATCAGGCTGTGCCACCATATCACTCAAGCGGGTCTCAACCTTTGATAGTAGACCAATTTCTACCAGTTGTTGCTGTACTGCCACGGCGCGCTTAAAAAAAGCAGGACTTGCCAAAAAGTGCTGTGCTAAGGCGTATTCACCCGAAAAATCATGAAAGTTCACCAGCTGCTCTAAGTGATAATCAAAGAAGCTTAATAAATCGCTCGGCGTCTGCAGCAGCTTTATCATCTGATAAAAGCCATTTAAACTAAACAGCTGCATCACTCGGCTTTCATCATCTAAATCTAGCACGCAGTCTTCTTGAAAAAAAGTGCTGCCAAACTCGTGCTCTATTTGATAGTCCCTACCTTCATGGTTTAGGGTAATGGCAGTCAGACCCACATAGTGCACATTTGCCAAACCATCATCACCCGATACCGGCAGCTCAAAGCGGCTGCTGATTTGTTGATAGCGCTTATTAATATAAGTGGCGGCTTGCTGCGTTAACTGCGCCATAAACGATTTGGACACACTGGTACTTTCAACCCTCTCTATTTCTTCGTGGGTGAGCACATATAAGCGCTGATTGCCAATTTGAAAAGCAAAGTCGAATTTTCCTGCACCGACTAAAGCATCGTCTGCAATTAAGTAAACCGATAAAAAGGTACGGTGAAGCATCTGCAACCAATTAAAGCTTGCCACAGCAAGTGATTGTATATCCATCTCAGGCTGCGGCTTGGATACTTTAGGCGCACCGCCTTCAGACAATGGATTAATTAACGGCCTTTTATTGCTCATATTGCGAGGGGTCGTGGGTACTGTGGGTACTGCCTGAATCGGCTCAGGGGCGTCTTCTGAATCCTGTTTCGCATAGCGTCTTTTATCATTATTTAACGCCACACTTTTTATTCTTTGGGCTGAGTAATTTGCCATAACATCCATTTAACCTAAACTGTGAATATATAATCAAGAGACAACGATTATTACTATACCGCTTTTTTATTCCTGTTGCACATGTGTTAATGGATTTATGGCAATTTTGGGCTATTTTTTACTCAAGTATAAGCGCCACTGTAAGCTCTGCATCCTATTGAAGATAAGGGTTTTCGCTATTTTTGACACCTATTTACTAAAAAAACATAGGACTGCCCAAGTAAGCAGTCCTATTAATTAAACTAAACACTGTGTGGTTGTGCTCAGTCAGTCTGATAAGTAATTCACTGAGCAGGTAAGTGTCAAACTTACCGCTGATCTTTTAGTGCTTGATGCGCATGTGCGGGAATAAAATCACATCACGGATGCTGGCTGCATCTGTAAATAGCATGACCAAACGGTCGATACCAATACCCTCACCCGCTGTCGGTGGCAGACCATAAGCTAAGGCTTCGACATAGTCTGCATCAAAATGCATCGCTTCATCATCACCTGCGTCTTTTTCGGCCACTTGATTGTGGAAGCGTTCGGCTTGGTCAGCGGGGTCATTTAACTCACTAAAGCCATTGGCAATCTCACGACCGCCAATGAACAACTCAAAGCGGTCAGTAATCTCAGGATTTTCATCGTTGCGGCGTGCAAGCGGTGAGGTCTCAGCAGGGTACTGGGTAATGAAGGTCGGCTGACGCAGCTTATGCTCAGCAGTCTCTTCAAAGATAATGGTTTGCAGTTTACCAATACCGAAGCCTTCTTTGACTTGCTGCTTTAATACATTTTGAGCATAGTCAGCTAGGTAATCTCTGTCCGCTACTTTAGACATATCGAAGCCTTCGGCATACTGAGCAATGGCATCTGTCATGCTTAAACGAGCAAAAGGTGCTTTGAGACTGATGGTTTCTTCTTGATAGGTCAGCTCAGTCGTCCCTAAAATATCCATCGCCAGTTGGTTAAATAAACACTCAGTTAAATCCATCAAGTCCTTATAATCGGCATAGGCTTGATAAAACTCAATCATGGTGAATTCAGGATTGTGGCGGGTAGATACCCCTTCATTACGGAAGCTACGGTTAATCTCAAATACCCGCTCAAAGCCGCCCACGACCAAACGCTTTAGATACAGCTCAGGGGCAATACGTAAATATAATGGCATATCTAACGCATTGTGATGGGTAATAAATGGACGCGCCACAGCACCCCCTGGAATGGGATGCATCATTGGGGTCTCAACTTCCATAAAGCGCTCATTGAGCATGAATTTACGGATACCACTAATCACTTGGCTACGAATCATAAACGTATTGCGGCTAGATTCGTTGGTCATTAAGTCTAAATGACGGTTGCGATAGCGTGCTTCTGTGTCTGCTAGGCCATGGAACTTATTTGGCATAGGACGTAAAGACTTGGTTAATAAAGTAATTTGTTCGATATGAACGTATAAATCACCTTTACCCGAACGGCCAATATAGCCGCTCACACCAATAATATCACCCAAATCTAGGGATTTGATTAACGCTAGGCTGTCTTCATCGAGCTCTTTGCGCGCCACATACAGCTGAATACGTCCTGTCATGTCTTGAATAACAATAAAGGCGCCGCGGTTTAGCATCACACGACCGGCAATGCTCACCTGAGTTTTGTCGCCATTGGCGGCCTTTTCTTCGATTTCTTGCTTTGTAATGCCTTCGAACTGTTTTTGTAAATCCTCAGCATAATCAGTGCGCTTGAACTGATTCGGATAAGCGATTTTGCCAGCAGCGCTGATCTCGTCAAGTTTGGCTTGGCGCTGAGCAATCAGGTCATTGGTATCTTCTGCTGATGGAATTTGATCTTGATCGTTCGTTGATTGGTTAGACATTACAGTTTCCAAAGTTATTCAAAAAGGTAAATGGTAATAAGGATAAATGACTAATTTGACACGCTTAGCTGCTGTGCTTCAAGCGTTAAATGCGTAATCAGCCTGAAGCACCATCATAACAAAGCGGTGAATTAATCGTCTCCACCCCCGATACTGGCCATTAAATCGGCCTGGTGTTCACGATTTAACGCATCAAGTAGCTCTGTTAAATCGCCTTCCATAATAGCATCTAACTTATATAGGGTTAAGTTGATACGGTGGTCGGTCATACGACCTTGTGGGAAGTTGTAAGTACGAATGCGCTCACTGCGATCGCCACTACCCACTAAGTTGCGGCGTAGGGCATCTGCAGTATCGACCTGCTCTTGCACTTTGGCTTGCTGAATACGGGCGATTAGCATTTGCATGGCTTTGGCACGGTTTTTATGTTGACTGCGCTCTTGTTGACATTCAGCGACCACACCCGTTGGAATGTGAGTCAAACGTACCGCCGAGTCGGTGGTGTTTACGTGCTGACCACCGGCGCCGCTTGAGCGGAAGGTATCCATACGAATATCGGCTGGGTTTAGCTCTACCGTATCATCAATCTCCACCTCGGGCATCACCGCAACCGTACACGCTGATGTGTGAACACGGCCTTGGCTTTCTGTTTCAGGAACACGTTGTACTCGGTGTGCGCCTGATTCAAACTTTAAGCGGCCATACACATCATTACCTGATACTCGGCTGATAATCTCTTTATATCCGCCGTGCTCGCCTTCGTTGGCTGACAGCACTTCGATAGTCCAGCCTTGTGAAGAGGCATAACGCTCATACATACGAAACAGATCGCCTGAGAAAATAGCCGCTTCATCACCGCCGGTACCGGCACGGATTTCTAAGAAGGCAGGTACTTTATCATTAGGATCTTTTGGCAGCATCATGACGTTCAGCTCTTCTTCCATCGCCTCAATATCACGGCTGGCTGAGTCAATCTCCTCTTGCATCATCTCTTTCATATCAGGATCTGATGCATCGTTGATCATCTCTTGTGCATCTTTTTTATCAATTTCAGCCTGACGATAGCGCTGCCACAAAGCGGTAATCTCTGACAGCTCGCTGTGCTCCATAGATAACTCGCGAAATTTATTATTATCGCTGATGGTATCAGGATCAGACAACAAGGCAGTCACTTCTTCAAAGCGGTCTACCATTTGATCTAAGCGTTCTCTTAACGAGTCTTTCATAAGTAATCTTTTCTTCAGTGAAGTTAGTAACGAGATATAGGGTCATACTTCAGTAACTATCGATAGTTAAGCTTAAGGTTGAAAGCTTATTAGGGTCATTAGTTTACTGATTTTTGATAATTATTTCGGTAATTATACGAGGAAGCTTTGTATAGGCTTTGCGCTATAAAAATGTAGCGACTTACACAAAGTGGCTAATTATAACAAATTTTGGCGAAAATACCGATACTCACGATGTTAAATTCATGGCCTAACGAATTAAGCAGGCCCAATGACCTGCTTAATCTTAGATAAAATGCACTTTATAACCAATGAGTTAAACTTTGCGCACCAGCACTGAGCCGATTGAGTAACCGGCACCAAAGGAGCACATGACGCCCAAATCGCCTGATTGCAGCTGATCTTTAAAGCGATGGAATACAATCACGGGGCTGGCTGAACTGGTGTTACCAAATTCATCAATCACAGTGGGCGCAAGCGCAGGGTCAGCATCTTTGCCGACCACACTGCGTAAAATTAGATTGATCATGTTTAAGTTGGCTTGGTGTAGCCACATCATTTTTACTTCTTCAGGCTTAAAGTTGTTCTCTTGCAAATGCTCACTGATCATCTCAGAGACTTTAGGACATACTTCGCGAAACACCTTACGGCCATTTTGTAAAAACAGCTTATCCGTTACCGGTTCTTTTAGATCATGATACAGCTCAGTACCTGCTGCTAAATACTCGCATCTGTCTAAGAAGCTATATTCATTTTTGATATTGATTGAAAACTGAGTAAACAGTTTGCTGTCTAAAATCTCATAGCCTTTTGGTGTATCTAGCTGCTCAATAATAGAGGCCGTCGCCACATCACCAAAGATAAAGTGGCTATCACGGTTACGGAAGTTTAGGTGCGAGGTAGTAATCTCAACGTTTACCACAGCAATTTTAGTGCCTAAGCCGCCTTTAATCGTACCCACTGCTTGAGCGATACCAAAGGTTGCGGCGCTACAAGCCACGTTCATGTCATAAGCGAAGCCGCCCACCATACCGATGGCATGTTGAATCTCAATGGCCAATGCAGGATAAGCGCGGGGTAAGTTTGAACAGGCCACAATAATTCCGTCAAGCTCAGTGGCCTCAAGGCCGGCTTCTGCTAAAGCTTGTTGTAGGGCATCCACCCCCATCTCAGCCATTAAAGACAGCTCTTCACCCAGCTTACGAGCCGGCAATACAGGTGCCATAATTTCAGGGTCTAAAATGCCTTTTTTGTCCATAACATATCGCGACTTAATACCCGATACTTTTTCAATAAACTCAGCCGATGAAGGCTCTAGTGCGTCACGGGTCCCTGCTTCAATTTCGCTGGCGTATTGAGTATTATAATTAGCGACATACTGGTTGAATGAGTCAACAAGCTCTTCATTACTGATGCTATATGGCGGAATATATAGACCTGTCCCTGTAATATATGTTTTCATATTGCTTCCTATTATTCTTAGCAAATTAATTATGTGTCATACTAAAAGTTATCACGCTCAAAGAGGTGAAGCTGTTTTTTTTATTGCGGTGTCAAGTGACTGAAAAACTAAGTTGCAGTATTTGACCCTCGGTTGGCATTTTAAGCACAAGCCTAATATTATGCCTGTTTTGTGTCATTATTCCTAATACTGAGTGTGATAAATTCTTTATCTTTTTCTATCTCAGCTTATTTATGGCGCAATTGATAACTATAAATTGCTATTTTTCAGTGTACAAGCGTTTATTAATATAAAAAGGTTATTTTAAAATGCCTATTAAGGTATCACAAGCTCATTTAGAAGCCGAGTTACAGCAGCACACGCCAGCCGGTATCAAAAAGGTGCTTATCCTTGGTGCCGAAAGTACTGGCAAAACGACCCTATGCCAAGATTTGGCTCAGCATTATCAGACTCAGTGGGTAATTGAGTACATGCGCCCCTATTTGCAGCACAAATGGGACACCACTCAAAGCGTTTGTGAATGGCAGGATTTAATGCCAATTGCCTATGGGCAAGTTGCGACCGAAAATCAGCAGGCAGCGGTGGCCAATCGCTATCTGTTTTGTGATACCGCTTTATTTGAGATTATGGTGTATGCGTATTGGTATTATAATGAGTGTCCAGCCGCGCTTAAGGCTGCAGCACTGAGCCATCATTACGACTTGATCTTGCTAACGCAGGTGGATGTGCCTTGGGTGGCGGATGACTTACGTGACGCGCCCCAGCAGCGAGAGCAGATTACCCAAGCGTTTATCGATGCCTTAACTGAGCACAATAAGCCATTTTTACGCATTGGTGGGACTCGTCAAGCACGGGTAAAGCAAGTTACCCAGTGGCTTGACGCTGGTTTATGATAAGACAGCTTTTGGATAAGCTGTGACTATACCTTAATTTTCTGTAATACAAAGTCAATGTCTTTATCACCTCGACCGGACAAGTTGACCAAGATGCTTTGATCAGCCGGCATGTCTTTGGCAATCTTCATTGCATAAGCCACCGCATGTGAGGACTCCAGTGCTGGGATAATACCCTCCAGGCGAGACAGGGCCATGAACGCCTCTAAACATTCTTTATCTGTGATTGCTTCATAAGTGGTCAAATTGGCATCACGCAAATAAGAGTGCTGAGGACCAACGCCCGGATAGTCTAGCCCTGAAGCGATAGAATGCACTTGTGCCGGCTCGCCTTTGTCATTAAGTAGCACATAACACTTAAAGCCTTGTATCTCACCTTTGACGCCTTTAGTCATGGTGGCCGCATGATTCGGCGTATCTAACCCCTCGCCTGCCGGCTCAACACCAATCTTCTCAACGACATCATCTTCCATAAAGCCGCTGAATAGACCCATGGCGTTGGAGCCGCCACCGACACAAGCCACGACTTTATTAGGTAAACTACCAGTCGCCTGTAAGAACTGCTCGCGCGCTTCATGGCCAATAACCGATTGAAAGTACCCGACCATCTCAGGATAAGGCGCGGGACCAACCACTGAGCCAATGGCAAACATACTGTTTTTAATATCACCCAAATACGCCTCAAAAGCACTATCAACCGCCTCTTTTAAGGTACCAGCGCCTTGTGATACGGGCACCAGATTGGCGCCCAAGATTTTCATACGGCTGACATTAGGATGCTCTTTTTTGATATCGACCACCCCCATATGAATCTCGCAGGCCACGCCCATAAGTGCTGCCGCCGTCGCCAATGCTACCCCATGCTGGCCTGCACCGGTCTCAGCGATTACCTTGGTTTTTCCCAGTTTTTTGGCCAGTAGCACCTCACCTAAGCAGTGGTTGATTTTGTGGGCGCCGGTGTGATTTAAGTCCTCACGCTTTAGATAAATTTGCGCACCGCCGCAGTGCGCTGTCAGTCGCTTAGCATGATAAATCGGGCTAGGTCTGCCTACATAAGTCTCACGCAGGCGCTTCATCTCGGCGATAAAGTCATCATTTTTAATAATTTCACGAAATCCAGTCTCTAGCTCATCTAGCGCTCGTGCCAGTTCAGGATGACTAATTTTTCCCCCAAACTCGCCATATAGGCCTTGGGTGTCTGGTAGTGTCGATGCGTGTAAACCATAGCTGTCTTTTATCTGTGTCATATTTGCCCCTAGCCTGCTATAAAAAATATTTAAATAATGCTTTGTATCTACCTATCTATGCTTTCTATGCCTTAGTGTTTTTGTGTTCTAGTACACTGATACGAATTCTAAATTAACTTATTCTTCCGGTCAAGCCACAATATGACCTAAATTCTTGTAAACCCAGCGCCGCAACTACAAACAAAAATATACATCCCTTATAACCTAAAGGAATAATAACTCCTCTATTTAGCGCTAGACCTTATCCTACAAGTCTGGATAATAGTCCGTTTGTTTTGATTGCGGAGTTTGAGATGCTTGTTTTTGTCTTATTGATCCTCTTTGTTGGCCTGCTGTACGGTCTATGGCGTTATCATCGTCAAAGCGATTCGTTAAGCCGCAGTGTATTTTTAGGCCTATTTCTTGGGGTGATCTATGGGCTGGTAATATCGAGCCTAGGATTGGATACAGAAAGCTTTTTACCTTGGGTAAATATCGTTGGTAATGGCTATGTGAATTTATTAAAAATGATAGCAATGCCTTTGGTATTTATCTCCATCTTGGCAGCCATTGCTCGATTAGAAAAAGCCTCTATGATTGGTTCGATGAGCTTTTGGATTATCAGCACCTTAATCATTACTACCGGTATCGCAGCCTTTGACGGGGCGATTATTGCCAATTTATTCCACCTTGATGCCAGCTCTATTGTGGCCGGTGAGCAAGAGATAGCTCGTAGCCAAAGTATCATAGAAAGCAGCAGCCAAGTGGCCGATTTGACCATTCCGGGCCTGATTTTAAGCTTTATACCGACCAGCATTGGCGGCACCTTAGCCGGTCTTGAAAGCACCTCAATGATTTCAGCTGTGGTCATCGCAAGCTTATTGGGTATCGCCGCTTTAACCGTTAATAAAAATGACCCTGAAAAAGGCGCCATGATTATCAAAGGTATCGATATCGCTCAAAGCTGGGTCATGGCGTTGGTACGCTTAATCATCCGCCTAACGCCTTATGGTATCTTAGCGCTCATGATTAAAGTCATTGTCACCACTGATGCCGGCGCTATTTGGCAATTGGCCAAATTCTTAATCGCCTCTTATGTTGCACTATTTATTATGCTTATTGTGCACGCCTTGATTATTACGCTTACTGGACGCTCGCCCATTAGCCACTTTAAGAAAATCGCTCCGGTATTGACCTTTGCCTTTACCTCACGTAGCTCTGCGGCAACCATACCGCTAAGTATCGATGCGCAAGTCAATGAGCTGGGTATTGCCAAGCCAATTGCTAACTTTTCAGCATCCTTTGGTTCAACCATTGGTCAAAATGGCTGTGCAGGTGTGTATCCTGCGATGTTAGCAATGATGATTGCCCCCACTATGGGCATTGACCCTTGGTCTATGAGTTTTATTGCCTCCGTCGTGGGCATCTCTATGATTGCCTCATTTGGGGTGGCAGGTGTCGGCGGTGGCGCAACTTTTGCGGCCATTATCGTGCTGTCCACATTAGGTATGCCACTAGAGCTGGCTGGCCTGCTGATTTCTATCGAGCCACTTATCGATATGATGCGTACTTTGGTTAACGTCAGCGGCTCGATTACCGCAGGCGTGGTCGGCAATAAGGTACTGGGTGATGTGGCGCATCATGCAGACTATCAAGGCCAGCCTAGCTGACTTTAACGCTGACTTTAACCCAGCCTATATTTAAGCTATTACAAATCAGCCCAGCCATTAAATCTTACCGATATTCGCCCCATAATTTGACCACAATTTATGGGGTATTTTTATGCCCACACCCTTACGACTCTTTATACCTTCAATACAACAACACTACATTTAACAAACTATATTGGCTTTAATATTATTAACAGGCAAGCCCCGTACTGTGAAATTACTCTAAACCTGTCCAATTAAAAAACCTATTAATAATAAATATAAGGAGCTTTATAAACATGACTCACCCCAGCACAGACATTAACGCCGATTATGAGATTAATGACTTGTCGCAAGTCACCAATCTTTTTGACTTTGAAGTATTGGCAAAAAAGAAAATGAGCAAAGGCGCATTTGCCTACGTCTCAACTGGTGCCGGCGATGAAATTACGCATCAAAATAACCACCGTGCTTATGACCACATCACCTTAAACCCTAGAGTGTTAAATGATGCAAAAAAGCTAGATACTAAAGTGACCTTATTTGGTGATGAGTTGGCCTATCCAATTTTAGTCGACCCTTTTGCTTTCCAAAAAACCATGCATCCTGACGGTGAGCTTGCTACTGTCAAAGGCGCTGGAGAGGCCAAAACAGCTTGTGTCATTAGCTCCTTTACCACCACCTCTTTAGAAGATATTCAGCAAGTTGCGACCACGCCGATTTGGTTTCAATTGTATATCCAAGATGACTTAGAATTTGCCAAAAAAGTGCTAAAACAAGCAGAAGCGGCCGGCTGCAAAGCGGTGTGTATTACCCTAGATTCTGTTGCCGCGGCTGTACGCAATGAAGAAGACAAGGTCGGCTTTGAGCTGTCTAAAGACTTGAACATGCCTTATAAGATTGGCCGGCCAGCCCCTGTCTCTTGGCAAGAAGTGGAAATGCTGATTGCTTATACTTCCTTGCCGGTACTGATTAAAGGCATCGTTAATGCTGAAGATGCACAACGAGCCCTTGATATTGGCGCCTCTGGTATTATTGTTTCTAACCACGGAGGGCGTAAATTAGATACCGCGCCGCCAACCATTGAGGCATTACAGCGAGTAGCTGAGCGTGTCGACCATAGAGTTCCCGTACTCATCGATGGCGGTATCCGCCGTGGTACGGACGTCTTAAAGGCTTTGGCTTTAGGCGCTGACGCATTGCTATTAGGCAAACCGATTGCTCAAGCATTGGGAGCGGCAGGATCAGAGGGTGTGGCCAAAGCGCTTAAAATCTTACAACATGAATTTGAAATGGCAATGACATTAACTGGGTACAACACCATTAATAGTATTGACCATTCGGTAATCTGGAAATAGCCCAATGATATTCATATTTTAATAGGGCGATCCAAGCGCTTATCCCTAAGTTTTATCACTATATATTTAAAAATCGGTCTGTCTTGCAGGCCGATTTTTTTATGAAAAGAAGCGCTGGGCGCGATTATAGATAGCCACAGATAACGGTTAAACTATTTACTTATGGATAAATATCTGTAATATAAACTCTACATTAATTGACATATGTCACCAAATTTTGGCCATCTCTGCTGATTCTTACTTCAATAAAGAGTTTTATTTATGAAAAAGATCGTTGCTCCTCTTGCCTTGTTTTATTTTTGTTGCCCTGCCGCTTATGCAGAAGCGCCCAAGCTATTCGGCAACTTGTTTGTACAAGGCTATTATTCTGACGCAAACTTTGATGCAGATAAAAAGCAGTTAGCAGATAAGTATCCTACCTACCAAGGCAGTGGTAAATACGGAGAAGATGACTTTCATATCAAAACTTATAAATCAACAATAGGTCTTCGAGGTTCAGAGCCTATTAGTGCGACTACAGACGTGGTTTACCAGTTTCAATTTGGTGTGAATTTGACCGAAAGTAATGGCTCAAGTGTTGATTTGCCCAATCGTAGTAACTATTTAGGCTTAAAAAATGATACATGGGGCACAATAAGAGCCGGTCGCTACTGGACCCCTGTGGATTTGATTAACAATGTCGTTGTTGCTAAAGGCATCTGGGACAATAACGGCACGACTCAATTGTCAAAAACCACACAATCTGTTAACGCACTGAACATGACCGATGCCGTACCTCGGGTATCTAATGTCCTCTTCTGGCAGTCACCAGAGCGTAAGGATTTGCCATTTGAGCTGTTTGTGAT
Organism: Psychrobacter sp. H7-1; assembly: GCF_904846585.1. NCBI lineage: Bacteria > Pseudomonadati > Pseudomonadota > Gammaproteobacteria > Moraxellales > Moraxellaceae > Psychrobacter > Psychrobacter sp. H7-1. The sequence goes on along the minus strand of NZ_CAJHBH010000031.1, from coordinate 7,563 downwards.
GTATCAGGCGGATGAGGATAATGAATACCACAATGGCGAAGGCTTTGGCAGCTATCTCACCTATAAGCCTAATAATGGCTTGGTGGCAAGCGTTGCTTATGACAAGGACCTAGAAATCTCAGGGTCTCTTGTGCGCGGTACCGCCACCTATGATTTAGCCAAATCCACTAACGTGCCTGTTACGTTAGGCGCCTTATACCAAGTGGCTGATTATAATGGCTACTCAGAAAAAGAAAAAGGCATGGTACTTAGTGCAAAGCTCGGCTTAAGCAACTTCGCAAGACCTGCCTCAGTATATGCTCAGTACAATAGAAGTACTGATTTACATGGTATCTCTGGCGCAGACTCTAATCAGATTGCGATCGGTGGTGAATATAACTTTAAAGATAACGTCATTGCCCATGCTTATATGGGTTATAACAAGGCAAAAGATGTGGAAGGATATCTTGGCACACAAGAGGATGCCAACGGTGAATTAACCCCTCTGTATGCCAAAGGTGACTCAGATTATTTTGCTATTGGCACAGGTCTTCAATACAAGTTCTAGTCCGCCGCTCTTAGCGCTTATTCATATAGATTAGGTTGGTGTAAAATCTAAGGCTGTTGGCCAACAAAGTCACAAATGGCCCTAAAAACTGTCTTATGTTCTATTTTTCTGCCGATTAATTGGTTTTTAGGTTTGACAAGGGTCATAAAATCTATATAATACACATCCACAGAGCGAGGGTGATTAGCTCAGTTGGTAGAGCGTCTGCCTTACACGCAGAATGTCGGCGGTTCGAATCCGTCATCACCCACCACTATATTAGTTAGTGTTTAAACTTACTAATCGACCTAAGCAGCGGTAGTTCAGTTGGTTAGAATACCGGCCTGTCACGCCGGGGGTCGCGGGTTCGAGTCCCGTCCGCTGCGCCATATTTAAAACTTAATAAGCTTTATTTAGCTTAACAGTTTCAACCTCAAGTAGAAATACTTGAGGTTTTTTTGTGTCTGTATATTCTTATAACTTATTGATTTATATATTTTTAATTCTAAAAATATATTACTGATCTACAGGTATCTTATTCTCTGATTTTATTTATATGCGTCTATTAACAGATAAGCTGGCTTGACCAAATAGTGGCTTTCTCGACCCAAATCAGGTGTTTTATCGTATTGCTTGATATTAATAATAGTCTCAAATCGGGTTTTCTATTCCCCACTATCTCATAAAACAAACCCTCACGCTCATCATCTTCAGCCTAGCAATACTATATTAGCTAAAAGCAGTTATTACTTATATTAAACGTCACTAGCTGTCGTTTAGTGCTGTCAGCTCTATTGTTTGATTGTCTTTTTTTAAGTAGTATAAAACCATGTACTAAGAATGGCTTTACACACGAAGGGATATGATGACGAATAAAAATGCTTATACCGATAACAGCTTTTTCTCCTCTGATCTGAAGACTATCCTGCACTCTAAACGTGCCAATATTTATTACCTATCCCATTGCCGCGTCATGCAAAAAGATGGCCGTGTGCTGTACCTCACTGAAGACGACAAAGCCAATCAATATTTCAATATCCCCATCGCCAATACCACCTCTATCCTACTTGGCACAGGCACCTCTATCACCAATGCTGCTATGCGTCTGCTGTCTCAAGCCGGCGTGTTGGTTGGGTTTTGTGGCGGTGGTGGTACGCCGCTGTTTATGGGTAGCGAAAAAGAGTTCTTTATCGAGTGGCTGACCCCGCAAAGTGAATACCGCCCCACCGAATACATTCAAGGCTGGATGAGCTGGTGGTTTGATGATGACAAACGCTTGCAAGCAGCGCAAATGATGCAACTGGCCCGCATTGAATTTTTGCGCTCAGTTTGGCAACGAGACAAAGACTTTAAACAACATGGCTTTGACAGTCAGCAGCCAGATATCGCAAGCTTGCTAGATACGCATCAAAGCCAAATTGTGGTGCAAGATAACGTTATGCACCTACTACAGCTAGAAGCCCGATTAACCAAATCCTTGTATAAACTTGCTGCGCAAAATACCAATTATAGTGGTTTTACTCGTGACCACGATGGTCTTGATAAAGCCAATAGCTTCCTAAATCACGGTAATTATCTCGCCTACGGTCTGGGCGCAACCACCGCTTGGGTGCTCGGTATTCCGCATGGCTTTGCGGTGATGCACGGCAAGACCCGTCGCGGGGCATTGGTGTTTGATATCGCTGATATTGTTAAAGATGCGCTGGTACTGCCCCTATCCTTTATTTGCGCCAGTGAGAACCTCAGCGAACAGGAATTTCGCCAAGAGTGCTTAAATTATTTTACCCAATATAAAGCGCTTGATGCGATGTTTGAGGTGGTGAAGGATTTGGCTTTGAAGACGGATTGGGAGATATAAATTATGCTCGTCACCTTTGTCTCTCAATGTGAGAAGAAAGCTTTAAGACGGACTCGGCGTATTTTAGATGCCTTTGCCAATCGTATTGGCGATAACGTGTGGCAAACCGCCATTACCGAAGAAGGATTAACGACGGTTAAACGCTTATTACGACAATCTGCTACCCGCTCAATGGCAGTCAGTTGCCACCGTGTGCGTACTCGCCAGCGTACCGAACTGGTATGGATAGTGGGTAATAAACGTAAATTTAATGAGGTGGGTTTTGTGCCTGTGAATTGGACAACAAAAGAGGTTTTTATGGATTTACCAATAGCAACAGCTAATATTTTAGCAAATACAAATAAACAGCCATTAAGCCAACATTTATTTGCTGTTGGTTATTTAGGTTATAAGTTAATTGAAAGGTTAGGTATAAATCACTCTAATTTAGCCAAAGCAGTATACATTGCGGGTATCTTGCACGATATAGGCAAAATTGATCCTCAGTTTCAAAACTGGCTAACGTCCAAAATCAAAAAACAGCCCAAAATAGACAATGAAGAAGATCTTGATTTACCAGACTTACCCAATGATGGTGTGCATATTGACGCTAGTATTAGAGGTCATACGAAATTTACATTTGAGAAGCATCCACGCCATCATGAGATATCTTGGTTACTGGCACAATCCATATTACCCACTGATACGCTAAATTCAGCACAAACAGCTCAGATTTTCCACGGTATATATTGGCATCATACCCGCCCATTTCGTAAAGACAATAGGTTCTTTTCACAAGCTCGTGGTATCCATAGGATATTCTCCAAATCTCTAGAAACAACTACATTAGAAAGAGTTATGGATGAGCTACAAGCCGTCTTAAAAGAAGTTCAGTTATTAAGTGAAGGTTATGCAGGTATTGACACTGAAATTAAAGACTTAACGCCTAATTTCAACTATAAATTTAATTTGACTCAATCAGAGCTGCCTAGTTATAAAAACTACGATGCCTTATCAGAAGAAGTAGTCGAGTTTACTAAAGACATTAAACCTAATGCCTTAAATAATCTTGTGCGTATGGCGGTTATCAGCGCTGACAGAATAGTCTCAAAAATGTCAAAAGAGGATTTAGCCGATTATTTACGAGAAGGCAATTTATATCAAGCACTTGATGCTGTTTTTCTAGAAGACAGTCACTTAGTCAATGAGATTGAAAAGTGCCTTATAAGGTTTGAATCCCGTTATCCAAATAGTGAGCGAAACCATTCACAAAACCTTGCATCAACTCAACTTGCAGACCTGAAGGATGAGGCTGAATTTGATGAGGGTGCGACTATTGGTGTACTACAAGGACCTGCGGGCTGTGGTAAAACTAAGATTGCTTTAGAGTGGGCACTCAAGACCAATGCTCAAAAGATTATTTGGGTGTGTCCTCGTGTGCAAGTCTGCTTAGGTTTACTGAATGATTTGACTCAAGATGATTATTTGCCTAATAGTCGTATAGAGATATTTACAGGAGAATATAAAAAAATTATTACAGGCGGACAGTCTATACAAGATGCACCCGATACAGTTGATAGTGACTACTTTAGCGGTGATATTGTCATTACGACAATCGATCAAGTCATTAATAATATTATTTCACATAACAAAGTAACGTCCATGGTGGACTTCATGCAAGCCCATGTGGTGTTTGATGAATTTCATGAACTGATACCGATGCCTGCTTTCAACTTATTATTTGCAGAACTGATTGAAGCTAAAAAATGTCGTGGCATATTAGCGAACACTTTGCTGGTGTCCGCTACGCCCCATGACTATTTTGTTAAAAAAGTACTTAATATTAAAGAGTCCTATTTTGTTAGAGTAGAAAGCTTTAACAGTGCAAAATATCAACTGCAATTTAAAAGCTATGATGAAACTGAAGAACCAAACCCATTAATAACAAATAAGATAGACACAGATAAAACTACCTTTGTAATTACTAATACTGCCCAAGATGCTCAGCTTGGTTTTCTACGCCATCAAAACGATGAAAACAGTATTCTTATCCACTCAAAATACACCCGAACAGATAAAGTGGAATGGTTCAATAAAGTATTTAACTGCTTTAAGAGAAATGGCAATGGTCAGTATCAGGTTTTGCGTAGCGGACCTATTGTGCAAGCCTCGCTTAATATCACCTGCGAGCAAATGTATACCGATTTAACCAGTGCTGAAAACTGGTTACAACGCTTAGGACGTCTTGACCGCTTTGGTGAACATACAGATATTAATCAATACATTACTGTCATTCCTCAATCGGTATTAAAAGGTAAGCAAAATAGTCATCAAGCAAAGTTTCTAGCCAGTTTGAATGTATGGAACAGTGCTTTAGCTTGGCTGAATTATTTACAAAACTACATGCAAGATAATGGTGACGACGAACCCGTTACTCTTAATCAACTTTATACGCTGTATAAAAACTTTTATAAAGATGACCAGTCAAAAATTGCTATTGAAGAAGATACCATAAAGTCCTTAAAACAGAGTGTGCAATTAATTAACGATAAGGTTGTGGATCCCATTAGCGTACCGCCAAAATCTAAATGTTCTAAGGAGGGTATTGCTAAGATGTCTAAAAACTCATTGCGTGGAAATAATCGCTTTGTACAAATGGCAGTTTGTGAAGTAGATAATAATTTAAATCCTACTTTTATTAATCAATATGCTTATGATGAAGACTCTGATCATAGTAAAGTCACTATAGGCTTAACTGAGTCTGTAGAGCGCATCCAAGGTTATGGGGATGGGGCTAAAAATCTAGTCGCCTTTATGCAGGCTAAACATCACAATATAAAAAAAGAAGATGGGGCAAAAAAAGCATATAACGATTATGTACGATTAAACGAGGCTCGTTCCCCAGAATCCCCTATTTACCTTAGCTATACCACTGAGGACTTAGAATCTATTGGTGGAGAACGGGAGCGCCACCCTTATGCTATGTATTATGTATTAAGTAAAAAACAACCCGTAGGCACAATGTCGATAGATCAATTAAATAATCCAGATTCAGTCGAAGACTGATTTATACCAACCTAAATATTAAATAGCTCAAGGAGTAGAATAATGAATAAAGTTACAGGCATTAAAAGCGTAGATTTTAAAGTGGTCGCTCACGGACACGGTGTGGTCAACTGGAACGGACCAACAACTTTAAGTAGCGAAGGTCGTACAGTAGATAATCACACTCTACCCAAGCTTCGTGGCTATACAAATCTAACAGGTAAAGTAAAAGAAGAAACGGGTTATAAATACAAAAAAGAAGCCACCGATATTGACTTTAAAGAAACGCCACTATATATCAGTCAAAACTGTATCCGTCATCATTTATTCCGTGACCAAGCTTTTGATTTGCATTTTGCGGGTGAAAAAAGCTTAGATAAGGTTATTGCCTCAATCACAGGTTTAGTACGAGGTTATGTTGTGCCTGCTAGTCAAAGCAAACGTACCAGCCCTCTACTTATCGAAGACTTTGTTGACCAACTGGGTAATGGTAATTTTGAACAGTTTGGACAAGCAGGTGAACGTGACAGCTCTTCTTTCTTTTCTAAAACGACATTTGGCGATACTAAATATATCTCTTATGGTTCGATAAGCATCGAGCAATTAGAATTTATTTCTTTGGATAATAAATTTGACCGTGCTGCCATGACTATTAAAGACAATCAAGGTGATGATATTGCTCAAAAAGTACAAGACTTTATTCAATCTTTAGATCCAGATAAGACGCCAAAAGCAACTTTTCATCCTAACTATGTGCGTAAAGGCACTATCTACCAAGAGGGCGAAGCAGGTATATTGCTCGACCAAGTCGCCATTGACATATTGGTCAATACAACGCTTGATATGATTAGAGATTTATCTATTAAGCAAGCCAAAGGCTATATGTATGTTGATAGTGTAGAGGTTGATTATAATGATTCTAATAAAATGATGCGTATCAAACGTAGCCCTGATGAAGCCAGCAGTAAGCCAAATACGGATTATGCGGTTTATTTTGAAGCCATTGATGAGAAATAGGATATGCTATGAAAATTGTTATAGATTATGAGGCATCATGGCGAAATTCATTTTTGGATGGCAGTAATGATGAGCCTTTACCCAAAAAAGGACGTGACTTTGTTGGGTCAATGACCTCGCTTAAAAACTCAGAAAACTATCATCAACGTTCGGTAACTAAAAATACGGTTTTAGGCATATTAAGCCGTTTAATTGGTGACCAACGTAAACTCTATCAGGCTAGGCAAAGTGAGCATTTTTACTTTGCTGATATAGAGGATAAGATTGATTTTAAAGATAATCCAAAAGTTATTAGTAATGAAATCGCATATATTCGTAACATTAAAGGCAGTACAGATCAAAACTCTTTTACGGGTATGATTAAAGTTAACGACCCTATATTCCAATCAGACTATTCACAAGATTTCTGGGGCGTCCTTGCTTTAGATATAGAGAGCTTATGCGACTTTATTATTGATAATACCCCTGTAACTATCGCTTTACCGTTTCAACTTGACCCGATATCTATATTAAACCAGCTTGAATTAATTAAGAAAAATAAACCTGTTGCTTATGAAGGTCCTATTAAACAAGCATCTGATAATCTAAGTAGTCACTTCGAAAAGTATAAACCGTTTAATAAAAAAGATGAGCAGCTTATCCTGCCTATGTATTGTTCGGCTCTATATTTACAATTACAGCGGTTAGAAAAACGCTATGATATGAGTAGTGCAAAAACTAAAGCGGGTGGCATAAGTGGTATTTCAAACAATGGCTTTACCCCTAAAGACTTTATGAAAACTTATGTGACGGGTGGAAAAAAGATCATTTATGGCAATCCCTTTGTGCGTGAAGAGTTTGTTAAGGGTGAGGGTAAGATAAAACAAACCTTAGCAAAAGCCAGTGGTCAGCTAGAGATAATTTTAGATATTGACAATGACCGAGCCAAAGACTTAAGAAGAAAGATAAATGATGCAGGTGTTTCTTCATTTTATTTAGGTAAAAAAGGCTTAGCGTATGTCTCTGATATCAGTGAACCGCCCCGAGTATATCGGAGAGTGGATTACTTGAGTCAGGCAGCTTTGTTTGACTCATTAAGACTATCATAGTATCGTCTCTCAAACTCAAAAGGCGACACATAACCAATCGTACTATGAAT